>JBATDL010000082.1:0-3443 GCA_049663445.1 Candidatus Competibacter sp. | reverse complement strand
GCCAGCACCAGCACGGGACCTGATTCCGATCCGGGTAGTAGTTGGGCCACGCAGGCATCCTGACAGCTGGTCCCATCGGCGAGGTGCGCCACGCCCACCACGCTGGCGTGGACATAGCGCCAGCCATCCGATTCGCTCACACCGAGGCCCAGCCGCCGGGCGCGGCGGGGTTGCTTAGCGGTACTTCGGTGCCCGGTACCGAGCGCGACACCGACCGCATCGAGTTGGACAGCCATTGGAACAGTTCGCGGAACTGCAGCCCTTTCAAACGTAACGGCTGGCGCGCGGAAATTTGCTGAAGGATATCCAGGTTGGCGCCCTCGACCCCGACCGCGAAGAAGGCGAAGGCGCGGTTTTCCTCGCCCTTGCGTACTTCGTTGGCGGCGGCTTTCCAGTCGTCGGTGGGGCTGCCGTCGGTGATCAGGAACACCCAGGGACGGAAGAAAGGGATGCCGTGTTCGCGGTACAGCGTCTTGCGCTGGTCCAGCAACTCCAGTCCCTGGATGATCGCCAGACCCATGGGTGTGTCCTTACGCGCCGCCAGTTGCGGCGGCGTGAAGTGCTCGGCGGTCTGAAATTCGTTAACCACCTGAACCGGGCCGAAGCTGACGATGGCGATTTCGACCCGCTTGGCCGCCAAACTATCGGCCAGCAGTTCTTCCTTGAAGGTGGCCAGTCCTTCGTTAAGTTCGGCGATCGGGTGGCCGTTCATGGACCATGAGTTGTCCAGCAGCAGCACGCAGGGGCAGCGTGGTTCCGGATTGTCGGCAAATTCGGCGATGCTGAAGTCCGCGCCGAACGGGGTTTGTCGGGACAGATCGAGTTCATTCATCCTGGGGTTCCTCTCGGGAAACGCTGGTGAAACTGCGTGAAATATACCCTATCCGCAGTGGTTGCAAGCGAGCGGGAACCACTGTGGCACGGTCGGTATAATGCCCGGCTCATTCAGATGGAAAGCGATCGGGAAAACGACATGAAGTTGCTACGGATTTGGGCGTTGTCCACCCTGAGCGGGATGCTGGCGGCAGGCTGCGCGACACTGGAGCCGGAACCACCGCCGCCGGTGGGACAGACCGTGCTGGAGGCGAGGCTGGCGGGACTCGATACCCGGTTGGCGGCGCTGGAACGTCAGGTCGTCGAACAGCGGCGAGAACAGTGGCTGGCACTCGACCAGTCGCTGGCCGAGGTTGGCCGTGACATCCAGGGCACCCGGAAGAGCGTGGCGGCGCTGCGGCGCAAGGTGGAAATGCCCGCAGTGGCGGCGCGGCCGGCAAGCGTGGTCGGCGACGAGGTCTGGAAAGCGTACCAGCCGGTGGATGTGGTCTTGGGCTCGTTTCCCGAAGGGGGCGGCAAACAGGTTGTGCACCCCATCCCGGTCGCCGTCCCGGATTCGGCACGCGAAATTCTGGTGTGCGCGCAAGTGGCTACCGGCTATGTCGAGGGCGGACCCCATCGCTTTCGGGTGGCGACGGCGCTGGACGGCGACCGTGAGGTGTCATTTTATCTGTACGCCACCGGTCAATCGCAGGGAGGGTGGGGCTACAATTCCGACAACGTTTGGTTGCCGATGCCGAAGAACCGGCAACTGATCCTGCAAGCGGAGGGCAAGCCGTTCTTCGGCGAGTGGAACAGCGAGGCGCGCATCATCGGTTATCGGTGAGACGTGTGAGTACAGCGCGATGGGCCAACAGCCAAGGTTCAGGCAGGAATTCAACTATTGCCTGGGAAGGAGCGGGTGCAGCGGGTCGGCTCCCTTAAGCGATGAGAGCGGAGAAGCGGTCTGGATTCTTTCGCCGTCGGCCAGACTATTTTGGCCCGGAAGCTGCCGTGTAATGACGGTTTCGCGCGCGACGATCGGTTTCGTCGGCGCATTCTGCTCGGTCGGCACATGCGCCCCGGATTTCAATGGCTGACCGGAAGGCTGCGGCAAAGGGATCAAATAGGAAATCATGGCCAGTAGCAGGGCCAGCACCAACATGATGATCTGCTTACGATGGAGCCGAGGGCTCATCAATATAGGCTCCGGGTCTGGCTTTATCATTTCAACGGGCGAGCCATGTCAAGCAAATATCGCGCCTAATCGCGGGAATAGAAAATTGTAATTACATAACTATTTGTTAAAAAATAAATAAAAACAAGGTCGCCTATGATGCCACGATTTTTATCCGGTTTCCCTCAGGACCATCGGTTGTCACTTTATCCGACGCTTGCTAGCCATGAATGACTTTTTATAGCTCCGGCCGGGTCAATTTAAGCCGGCGCTGGAACTATCTCGATACGTAAACCCTGGTATGGCGAAAGTGGCGGCGATGCATTCCCAGCAATGCTTGCCTTGAAGGCACAGTGGGATAAAACATCTAAAAACAATGTTGTATTGACAATGGCGTGTGAAAAATACCATAAAAATCGCTATATTTTGTCTATATGTGGGGATTTAATGAGAATTGCTGCGACTTGCCGAGTTTATTTGACCGCATTTTCTTTAAGTGCCATATTGATTTGTTAGATCATGCTGGGGAGCTCCCTCCCTGAACCTTAACCGCAGATTTATGTTCAAGCGATGAAACGAGATCCGATTAGCCCTTATTTTGATATCAAAAGCGACGCCGAAGGTCACGAGTACATGGAGGTTTATCTGGAGGGGATCGCGCTGTTACGGTTGGTCCTCAGCAACAAAGGGACTGCATTTACCGAGGACGAGCGGGTCTCCCTGGGGCTGGACGGTCTGCTCCCGCCACAGGTCAACACGCTGGAGCAGCAGGTTGAGCGGGTCTACCGTGGCTTCTTACGCGAGCCCGATCCCATCTCCAAGTATCAATACTTGCGCGCCTTGCAGGAGCGTGCCGAAACCTTGTTCTACGCCCTGCTGGAACGGCATCTCGAAGAAATGATGCCGATCATCTACACGCCGACCGTGGGGCAAGCGGTACAGCAATTCAGCCATCTTTACCAGAATCCGCGCGGGATATCGTTCTCGCCGCTCAATATCGACCGCGCCGCCCGGGTGGTTCGCAATTTCCCTTGGAATGATGTGCGGATGATCGTCGCTACCGACTCCTCGGCCATTCTCGGCATCGGCGATCAGGGTTACGGCGGCCTGGCCATCGCCATCGGCAAGCTGGCTCTCTATACCATCGGCGGCGGCGTCAACCCCTTCCATACCATGCCGGTCAAGCTGGATGTCGGCACCGACCGGATGGAATTGCTGAACGATGAATTCTATCTGGGTGTCCGGCATCGGCGGCTGCGCGGCGAGCGCTATCTGGCGTTTCTGGATAAGTTCGTCAAGGCTATTCACAATCGTTGGCCACGCGCCATTATCCAATGGGAAGATTTGGCCAAGGATGTGGCGTTCGCGGTCCTGGAACGTTATCGCAAGCAGATCCCCTCCTTCAACGATGACATTCAGGGTACCGGCGCGGTGGCGCTGGCTGGCCTGCTGT
>JBATDL010000081.1:0-3115 GCA_049663445.1 Candidatus Competibacter sp. | reverse complement strand
GCCTTGCCATCGCTGAATCGCCAGACGACCAGCGGGCACACCGGCGATTCCACCCGCCACCGGGACAGCGGTTCAATCCACCAGCACGAAGTCCGCGCCGCAGTACGGGCACTTGGCTTTGCCAGTGGCTTCGAGCGGCAGATAGACCTTGGGGTGGGAATTCCACAGCGTCATTTCCGGCAGCGGGCAGGATATCGGTAAATCGGCTCGGCTGACCTCGTAGGTCTTCTGAGCGTTAGGCATGGCCTTGGCGAAAGCGGCGGCGGGAACGGCAGCCATGGGGTTGTTCTCCTGGATTCTGGCTTATCGATGAAAGCGGGGCTGGAATATGGGCTTCGGTTGGAACGATGAGGCACTCAAACCAGCGTCAGCCAGTCGGGATATTCATCGCGGCGGCCTTGCACCTGATCGAAGTACATTTCCTGCAGGCGCTGGGTGATCGGACCGCGTCGACCGTTGCCGATGACGCGGCCGTCCACTTCGCGGATCGGCGTCACCTCGGCGGCGGTGCCGGTAAAAAACGCTTCGTCGGCGATATACACCTCGTCGCGGGTGATGCGCTTTTCCCGGATTAAAATCCCGAGATCGGCGGCGAAGCGGATGATGGTGTCGCGGGTGATACCCTCCAGCGCCGACGTCAGATCGGGGGTATAGATCAAGCCGTCGCGGACGATAAAGACGTTCTCGCCGCTGCCCTCCGCCACATAGCCTTCGGTATCCAGCAATAGCGCCTCGTCGTAGCCGTCGCGCAGGGCTTCGGACAGCGCCAGCATCGAATTCATGTAGTTGCCGTTGGCCTTGGCCTTGCACATGGCGATGTTGACGTGATGCCGGCTGAACGACGAGGTGCGGATGCGGATGCCGCGCTCCAGATTTTCCGCGCCCAGATAGGCGCCCCATTCCCAGGCGGCGACGATGGTGTGGACCTTGAGGTTGTCGGCGCGCAGCCCCATGCCTTCGGCGCCAAAAAAGCACATCGGCCGGATGTAGGCACTGGCCAGGTTGTTGGTGCGCACCGCCTGCCGGCAGGCTTCGTTGATTTCCGCCTTGCTGTACGGCAGCGGCATGCCGAGGATGTGAGCGGAACGAAACAACCGGTCGGTATGGGCCTGCAAGCGGAAAATCGCGGCGCCCCGGTGGGTGGCATAGGCTCGAACCCCTTCGAACACACCCATGCCGTAGTGCAGGGTATGGGTCAATACATGGGTGTTGGCCTCGCGCCAAGGCACCAGTTCGCCATCGTACCAGATCAGACCATCACGGTCGGCCATCGTCATCGTTCGATTCTCCAAAACAAGGCGGCTTGCGCGCATTGCACGCGTTGCTCGAATACATCGCCCCACGCCTGGCGATTCAATCGCTTTCCATCAGGCGCCGCCAGATGCGGCTCACACCCTCGCGGACCTCCCGCGCCTCGTCGGCCGGGATGCGGGCGGGTTGTTCTTGCAGCTTGAGTAAGTGAATGCGCCGGCGCAGGCTTCGATAGGCGTTGCGCAACCGGGCGGCGTCGGCGATGGACAGGATGCCAAATTGCTCCAGCCCGTCGGTCTGCCGGATATTGTCGGTGTAGGTCAGCAGATCCGGGTAACGGTGGGCGTTCGCCAAGATTTTATATTGCACCATAAATTCGATGTCGGCGATACCACCCCGGCCCTGCTTGAGATCGAAGGTCTCGGCGGTGCTGGCGTCCAATTCGGCGCGCATCCGCTCGCGCATGTCGCGGACCTCCCGACGCAGCGCCGCGAGATCGCGCTCGCGCCCCAAAACCGCCTGGCGGATGGCTTGAAACCGCTCGGTCAGCGCCGCTGGCCCCGCCACCGCTCGCGTCCGCGCCAGCGCCTGATGTTCCCAGGTCCAAGCCTGGTGTTGCTGGTATTCAGCGAAAGCCTCGAAGGAACTGACCAGTAGACCGGCGCGACCGCTCGGCCGCAATCGGGTATCCACTTCGTACAGATCGCCGGCGCCGGTGCGGGTGGTCAGCAGATAGATGATCCGTTGCACCAGCTTGGCGAAAAAGGCGGTATTGTCGATCTGGCGTGGACCGGCGGTCACTTGCCGGCCGCCGACACTGTCGTGCAGGAACACCAGATCCAGATCGGAACCGTAGTTCAATTCGATGCCGCCCAACTTGCCGTAGGCGAGGATGGCGAAGCGCGCTTCCCGCTTTACGCCGTCCACCACACACTCGGGTGGGCCGAACCGGGGCAACAGATCGGTCCAGGCCAGTTCCAGCACCTTGCGCAGCAGGGCTTCAGCGATTTCGGTCAGATGGTCGCTGACGATCATCAAGGGCATCTCGCCGCTGACGTCGGCGGCGGCAACCCGTAATACGTTGCCCTGCTTGAAATAGCGCAAAGCGTTCAGCCGCTCTTCGGCGTCGCCCGCCGGCGCGCGCGCCAGTTGCTGGTCCAGTTCCGACACCAATTGCCGGCGATCCAGCGGCGCATAGAGCGCAGCGGGGTTGAGCAGGTCGTCGAGCAGCAGCGGATAGCGGGTCAGATGGGTGGCGATCCAGCTGCTGGCGGCACACAGCTTGATCAGCTGCGCCAGCGCCTGCGGATGCTCGGCCAGCAGCGCCAAATACACCGAGCGGCGAGCCACCGCTTCCAGCAGATTGAAAACGCGGTCCAGCGTCGTCGCCGGCTGCGGTCCAGCGGCGACAGCTTCCAACACCTGCGGCACCAGCACGTCCAAGCGTTCGCGCCCGCGCGGGCTCATCGCCCGGTAGCTGAAACCGTTTTTCAGCGCCCGCAACCGATTCCAGGCCAGTGCCGGGTCTTCAAAGCCGTGCTCGGCCAACACCTGGAGCGCGCCTGCCTCGCCGGGCTCGTCTCCCCACACAAGCGCCAACCCTTCCTTGCGAGCTTCGGTATCCGCCACTGCGTCGCCGAAAACCTGAACGAATTGCTGGCTCACCGCCCGAACGTGTCGCGCCAGTTCGTCGGCGAACGTGCCCCAGTCGGGCTGACTCATTGCGTGGGCCAGCCGCAGTTGGGCCAGCTCGTCGTCCGGCAGGTCGTGAGTTTGCTGGTCGGCCCAGGCTTGCAGCCGGTTTTCGACCCGGCGCAGAAAGTCATACGCCTGCTGGAGGTCGGCTACCGCCGCTGCCGGCAGC
>JBATDL010000080.1:0-2853 GCA_049663445.1 Candidatus Competibacter sp. | reverse complement strand
CAGTACAACTTGCGGGTTGGACTTGGAACGGGCCACCGGGCGACTCCTTCATTCGCTATCCGCGAATAGCGAATATACGCCTCTGGTAAGGAATTAACCACGGTTGCGAAAGCATGGGTCAGCTCATCGACGGCGTTGCTGATCGCCTCTGGCGGCAGCGCGGGGTTGAATTTGCACAGCGCGGCGCGCAGGCGTTGCACCAGCACCACCTCGCTCTTGGTCTCGCGGCCCAGCGTGCCGCCCGCGCCGAAGGTTTCGTTCAGCGCCGACGCCGTTTGCCAGCCCAGTGTGGCGAATAGCCCGATGGCGGGCTGCTCGACGAGCTGATCTTCGGTGTAGGGGTGGCGTGACATGCGGTCCAGTTCCAGCGCTATGCCCAGAAGGGCACGTATTCCGCAAACTTCCTGGATTTATTGTCGGGGTCAGCGGGTTTGACCAAACGCTTTTCGATCGCTTCCTGAATCAGGACAGAGACCATCGACCTCTGCTTTTCGGGCATCTTCAGGCGCTCGCGGAGGGTCGTGTTCGTCATCGCGCTACCCGAGTAGTGCTTGAGGACGGCATGCTGATAACAGGCGTCCAGCCGCTCACGAACCGACATCTTGGCAAATGTCTTCGGTGCCTGGAGCGTCACCTTGAAGTGGTTGGTGCCGGCGACAAACTTGATGGGTGGCAAGCCATAAAGTTCGATTGCCTGCCCGGCCTTTAACAACCCGGAGCCGCGCTCTTCGCAAATCTTGTAGCGCCGAAAAGCCCGTGCAAGTTGCTCATTTCGAGATTCCGGTTGCGTACCGATCAGTCTGTCGAGTTGCTTTGAAGGCAGCAAGCCACCGGGGTTCGATACCTCGATCCGGTCATCGAAAATCTCGATCAGCGGGCCAGCTCCAGTCACCGAAAAGTCTTGGTGGATAAGTGCATTGGCGATGATTTCCCGAAGTGCGATTTCGGGGTAAACGGTCCGCTTTTTGCGCAATGCCTGCTCGACGATCTCGCTTTGTGGCAGCAGAGACATCACGAATTGCAGAAGTCCCTGGAAGCTGATCGCGTAGCCCTTGACGCCCTCCTGCTCCAGTTTGGTTGTCGCCTTGTTCAGACCATCATAGACCACCACGCGCACCGCCTTACGGCTGAGGTCAGGGAAGTCAGCCATTTTCCGTCCTGCCGCGATGGCCCCAAGATTCGTGATGTAGCCACCGCCTCCCGGTGCACGGGCAATAAATCGTTCCGCCGCCATCCATGCCAGCATCTCTTCGGGCGCGGTCGCCACCGGGCGCTCCAGCATCGTAAGAATTGGCTCGACGTTCAGGCTTGCGGCAAGTCCTGCGTCTTCCAACAACACAGAGGCGTGTAATTCTTCCCAGCGCGGCGTGCGACTGTTCAGCATGAGCGTGCCAATCTCCTGCCGTGATGCTTTGCGCGTCGTGCCACCCGAGCGAATGAACGCTTGGTCCAGGCTCTTTCCACGAAGATGGACCGGCTTTACGGCTGATTCAGGCACGTAAACAAACAGCAGCCGGTCGCCATTGAATTCTTCTACCGCGTGATCCAGGGCCAAAGGCGGCTCAACCGCTGTTCGCCCGAGATTGGCCAGTTGAGTGACCGTTTTTTCGATCACCTCTTCATCGATAATACCGATAGGAGTGCCGCTGTTGTCCACCCCGAACACCAGGTTGCCACCGCCGGGTTGATTGGCAAACGCAGACAAATGCTCTGTCAGTCGCTTCTTGTCGGGCGACAACGCCGCTTTCCAGTCGAGTTCGTTCAACTCGTGCTTCGGCGGCTTAAGGCTGGCAGTCAGCAGATTCAGGGCTTTGCTCACCCAGGTTTTCATTTCGCCGTTTTCTACTCAAATAAGAATTCATTGAAAAACATATGATTACAGTGATCGTCCGCGAGTGACTTAATTAAAACCCAGCGCCAGCCACTTGTTTGAATCATTCCGTGAGTCGCAGATTAGCTTGAATGTCGGCGATTTCGCCGCTGCGGCGAGGTTTCGCTTGCCGGTCCTGACGCCCGGTGCGTTCCTGCGCCAACTGCACGAGGAGAAAATCTGATGGCCAACTATGCATTGCGTGTTCCCGAGTCCTTGTTCGCCTACGCCCGTCAGGTCGCCGAGGAGGAGCATGTGTCGATGAACCAGTTTTTCGTCACCGCGATTGCCGAAAAGGTGTCGGCCCTGAAAACCGAGGCCTACTTCCGCGAGCGGCAGGCCCGTGGCGATCTGTCCACCTTCGACGATTGGCTCGCCGCCAGCCCGGAAGCCGCGCCGATGGAGGGCGATGAGCTGCCTTGAGCACAATGGTGCGGCCACGCAGAGCGTTTTCGGTGAGGAGCGGGGTGATGTCAGGCATGGTCAAGGGCTTCCACGTCAATCTGCCCGGAGAGCAGGCGCGGCAGTAGCAAGTCGCGGGTGCGGCGGAGGTTTTGGATTTGGCGGCCAAGGGTTGCGACCTGAGTGAAAAGCGGTGCGACATGTTTACGAAACTCATCCCTGAGCGTTTCCGGTGGGACAACGCGATCAGTGTTTGCGATGTACTCCGTCCATTTGAAATTCGAGATACCCGTGGACTGAACTTGGTACTG
This sequence comes from Candidatus Competibacter sp., assembly GCA_049663445.1. Taxonomy (GTDB): domain Bacteria; phylum Pseudomonadota; class Gammaproteobacteria; order Competibacterales; family Competibacteraceae; genus Competibacter. Next base: position 270 of record JBATDL010000080.1, on the reverse strand, counting down.
TTCAATCTCGCCAGATTCGTAGCCCTCAAGGAACGACAGGTAGAGCAACTCTGATCCGTAACCCTTAATGTCAGGCTGGACGCGTTTGCAGAAGCTCGCGCAGATAACATCACCGCCAAGACTAGCAAGGAGTTCAGGAGTAATCAGCAAGGCACGACCGACAGGTTGTCCTTTGCTGCCACCGGAAACTTCAAACACGATATCACCCGCTGCCAGCCTGCGTGATCGCAAATTTGAGGTTGTGTGAACACGATACGGCACGCCCGCGAT
>JBATDL010000079.1:0-4832 GCA_049663445.1 Candidatus Competibacter sp. | reverse complement strand
TGATCGGCGGCGGTTTCGAAGACCGGTTCCCAATAATCGTCCGTCATGGGCGGCGTCCAGTCGTCAGGGGGCAAGGATTCGAATTCCTCCGCATCCCTCATGGCCATCGGCTGAGGCTGATCCCGAGTGCTTTGCATCTTGGCAAAGGAGGGGGCGGCGGCGGGAGGGTTGGGTGCTTCCGCGCTCGCGTCCAAACGCTCCGGCGTGGGTGAGAGAGAGGAGTCCGCCGGTTGCGGGTGCACGGCCAGCGGTCGGCGCGGCAGCCACAGCGGAATGCCCAGCGCGGCCAGATACTCGCACTTGCGGTCGTCGGTCACGGTGGTCTGCTCACAACAGTTGCGGATGCGCCCGCTCGGCCGGTTGCAACATCTTGTTGAGCGCGTTCACGTACGCTTTGGCCGAGGCGATCACGATGTCGGTGTCGGCGCCCTGGCCGTTGACGATCCGACCGCCCTTGGAGACTCGCACCGTCACCTCGCCCTGCGAGTCGGTGCCGCTGGTGATGTTGTTGACCGAGTACAGCAGCAGGTCGGTGCCGGTCTGCAAAATGCTCTCGATCGCCTTGAACGAGGCATCGACCGGACCGCCACCGGTTGCGGTCGCGCTATGTTCCTGTCCGTCCACAGCCAAAGTGACTTGGGCGTTCGGGGTTTCGCCGGTTTCGGAACAAACCCGCAGATAAAGGAGTTTCACCCGCTCATTTTCCGCCGTCAGATAAGCATCGGTGACCAGTGCCTGCAAGTCTTCGTCATACACCTCATGCTTTTTATCGGCCAGCTCCTTGAAGCGGGCGAAGGCATCGTTCAACTCTTCCTCAGTGGCGAAACTGACGCCCAATTCCTCCAGTCGCGTGCGGAAGGCATTGCGGCCCGAGTGCTTACCCATGACCATGCGGTTGGCGCTCCAGCCCACATCTTCCGCGCGCATAATCTCGTAGGTTTCCCGGTGCTTGAGCACGCCGTCCTGATGGATACCGGATTCGTGGGCGAAGGCGTTGGCGCCGACGATGGCTTTGTTCGGCTGTACTGGAAAGCCGGTGATGTTGGCCACCAGCCGCGAGGCGGGTACGATCTGGGTGGTATCGATGCCGGTTTCCAGTTGGAACACGTCGTGGCGGGTGCGCACCGTCATCACGATCTCTTCCAACGAGGCGTTACCGGCGCGTTCCCCGAGGCCGTTGATGGTGCATTCCACCTGGCGCGCGCCGGCCAGCACTGCCGCTAGCGAATTGGCCACCGCCAATCCCAGATCGTTGTGGCAGTGGACGGAGAAGATGGCTTTGTCGGCGTTGGGCACCCGTTCGATCAAACTGCGAATGGTGTGGGCAAACTGCTCGGGGACGTTGTAGCCGACCGTGTCGGGAATATTGATGGTGCGGGCGCCGGCGTCGATCACCGCCTCGGTGATCCGGCACAGAAAATCCAGCTCCGAACGGCCGGCGTCCTCAGCGGAGAATTCCACGTCGTCAGTCCAGTGCCGGGCGCGACGCACCGCTTCAACCGCCCGTTCCACCACCTGGTCCGGTTCCATGCGCAGCTTCATCTGCATATGGATTGGCGAGGTGGCGATAAAGGTGTGGATACGGCCCGCCGCCGCCTCTTTCAACGCCTCGCCGGCCCGGTCGATGTCGGCATCGGCGGCGCGTGCCAAGCCGCAGACCACGCTGTCCTTGACCGCTCGCGCCACCGCCCGCACCGCTTCGAAGTCGCCGGGGCTGGCGATGGGGAAACCGGCTTCGATCACGTCCACCCGCATCCGCTCCAGCATCTTGGCAATGCGGACTTTTTCCTCCTTGGTCATGGATGCGCCGGGGCTTTGCTCGCCGTCGCGCAGGGTGGTATCGAAGATAATCAGCTTGTTCATGCGGGTGTTCTCCAGTGAGGTTCGACCGCCGCGCCGATGGCTGGCGAAGCCGGCGGACCATGGCGGTTGATTATGGCGATTTTGCGCGGTTTGTCAGCCGAATATTGGGTGGTATCGGGCTTCCGCCCGGCTCGGTCATAACGGCCGGCATGAAAGAGTCAGGGCGCTTTTCGTCGGATGACTGGCAATAGCCTGTTACAATAATAAGTTCTAATCATGGAGTAAGGAGGTTTTATGACTCAAACGCTTTGGCCTGGTAAACCCTATCCGCTGGGTTCTTATTGGAACGGCAAAGGCACCAATTTCGCGCTGTTTTCGGAAAACGCCACCCAGGTCGAGCTGTGCCTGTTCGATGAGAAAAACCGCGAAACCCGGCTTGAGCTTAAAGAGGTCAATAAGTTCATTTGGCACGGTTACGCGCCGGAAATCGGACCGGGGCAGCGCTATGGATTTCGGGTGCATGGCCCGTTCGCGCCGCACGAAGGTCACCGCTTCAACCCCAACAAGCTGCTGATCGATCCCTACGCCAAGGCGCTCGACGGCGATGTCCAGCCGGGTGAGGCGATTTTCGGCTACCCGTGGGACCAGCCCGAAGACGATCTGGCCTTTTCCGAAAGCGATAGCGCGCCACTGATGCCGAAGGCCGTGGTGATCGACCCCCGTTTCGATTGGGAAGGCGACGAGTTGCTACGCACGCCTTGGCACGAGACGGTGATTTACGAATTGCATGTTCGGGGATTCACCCGTCTGCACCCGGACATTCCGCCGGAGCTGCGCGGTACCTACGCCGGCTTGGCCCATCCCGCCGCCGTCGCGCATCTGCGCTCGATCGATGTGACCGCCGTCGAACTGATGCCGGTGCATCACTATCTGGCGCATCCCGGCCATCTGGCGGATACCGGACTGCGCAACTACTGGGGTTACGACTCGCTGAGTTTTCTCTCTCCCTACTCCGGCTACAGCGCCAGTGGCGCCCAGGGCCAACAGGTGCGCGAGTTCAAGGAGATGGTCAAGGCGTTGCACCGGGCCGGCATCGAGGTGATTCTTGATGTGGTTTACAACCATACCGGCGAAGGCAATCAGATGGGGCCGACCCTGACTTTGCGCGGGGTGGACAATGCCGCCTATTACCGCTTGGTCGAGGACAACCCGCGCTACTACATGGATTTCACCGGCTGCGGCAATTCGCTCAACGTCCGCCATCCGCAGGTGCTCAAGCTGATCATGGACAGCCTGCGCTACTGGGTGCTGGAGATGCATGTCGATGGCTTCCGCTTCGACCTGGCCTCGGCGCTGGCTCGGGAACTGTACGCCGTCGACCGGCTGGCGGCGTTCTTCGACATTATCCATCAGGACCCGGTGCTGTCCGATGTCAAGCTGATCGCCGAACCGTGGGATATTGGCGAAGGCGGCTATCACGTCGGTGGCTTTCCCTTGCTGTGGTCGGAGTGGAACGGCCGCTACCGCGATACGCTGCGCGACTTCTGGCGCGGCGAACCGAGTCGGTTGGCTGATTTCGCTTTCCGTTTTACCGGCAGTTCCGATCTGTACCAGTCCAACGGCCGCAATCCCAGCGCCAGCATCAACTTCATCATCGCCCACGACGGCTTTACCCTGCGCGATCTGGTCAGTTACAACGAAAAACACAACGAAGCCAACAACGAGGGCAGCCGTGACGGGGAAAGCCACAACCGTTCCTGGAATTGCGGCGCCGAAGGCGAGACCGACGATCCGGCGGTTCTGCAACTGCGCCAGCGCCAGCAGCGCAATTTCCTGGCGACATTGTTCCTGTCGCAGGGCGTCCCCATGCTGCTGGCCGGCGACGAGATGGGCCGTACCCAGCACGGTAACAATAACGCCTACTGCCAGGACAATGAGCTGTCCTGGCTGAATTGGGATCTGCCGGAAGAAAACGCGGAGCTGCTGGAATTCGTGCGTGAATTGATGGCGTTCCGCTACGAACATCCGGTATTGCGTCGGCGCAAATGGTTCCAGGGGCGGTCGATCCACGGCTCCGGCGTGCATGACATCGTTTGGTTCAATCCGGATGGCGGCGAGATGACCGAGGCGCAATGGCATGACGGGCTGACCAGAGCTATTGGCATTTTTCTCAACGGTGAGGAGATCGCCACCCCCAACCGGCGCGGTGAGCGGGTCGTCGACGACAGTTTCATTCTGCTGTTCAATGCGGACGATGAGGCGGTCGAGTTCAGCCTGCCCGATGATCTGCTGGATTGGGAGTGGCGCACCGTCATGGATACCGCCCAGCCGCGTTTTCTACAGCGCGGCCGCTGCTATAGCGCCGAAGCGCCAACCGTGCCGGTGGCCTGGCGAGCGTTGGTGGTGTTGCAACGGCAGAATGCCGCGTCGGTCGCGGATTGAGTTCCGCCCGCTCTCATCTCCCGCAATCGAACCTGTGAAACGGCGGTTGCCGGCGACGCCGGCTGGCCAAGTCTGACATTGGTTAACAGAGGTATGATTTTATGAATCAATTTACCCTGGGGTCCCATTACCTCGGTGAGCGCCAATGCGCGTTTACCCTGTGGGCGCCTTTGTTGAAGCAGGCGGCGGTTCACCTGGTCGCGTCCGAGGACCGGCTGGTTCCCATGACCCGCGACGAGCGCGGTTACTGGCACGCCACTGTCACCGGCATCGAACCCGGCGCGCTGTACTTCTACCAGTGGGACGGGGAAACCGACCGTCCCGATCCCGTTTCCCACAGCCAGCCGCAAGGCGTACATGGCCCATCGCGGGTAGTGGACCACGCCTTCACCTGGACGGATGCGGGCTGGCAACCGCCGCCGCTGACGCAATGGGTGATGTACGAGTTGCATGTCGGGACGTTTACCGCCGAAGGCACCTTCGACGCGATCATCCCCCGCCTGCCGGAGTTGCGGGAACTGGGAGTGAACGCTTTGGAACTACTGCCGGTCGCTCAGTTTCCCGGTGACCGCAACTGGGGTTACGAT
>JBATDL010000078.1:0-10310 GCA_049663445.1 Candidatus Competibacter sp. | reverse complement strand
GTTCTGTACTGGACCGTCCACCAGGGCCGGCTGCTGTTCGCCAGCGAGATCAAGGCGCTGTTCGCCGATCCCACCCTGCCCCGCCGGCAGCGCGCCGGCGCGCTGCCGGAATACCTGACGTTCAGCTTCGTGCCCGGCGCCGGCACCATGTTCGAAGGCATCGAGGAATTGCAGCCCGGTTCCCTGCTGTGCTTCCGCCACGGCCAGGCGCGGGTACGGCGGCATTTCCGCTTTGAAAAGCTGGAAACGGAACCCGATTCTCCCCCACAGGACTACCCTGCCCTGGTGCGCGCCGCCTTGGAGCAATCGGTGGCCGAGTGCCTCGCGGTCAGCCGGGACAAGCCACCGGCGGTGTTCTTGTCGGGCGGCATCGATTCCAGCGCGGTGCTGGCGGTCGCCGCCCGACAATTGCCGGAGGTTCGCATCCCGACCTTTTCGGCGCATTTCGGCGCGGAGTACGCGCGGGAAAACGAGTTCGTGCAGTTGATGGTGGATCGTTACCACACCGATCACCACTGGCTGGAAATCCGTCCCGGCGGTTTTCTCGAACGGCTGCGGGAGATCATCTGGCGGCTGGACGACCCCATCGGCGACCCGGTGACCGTGCCCAATTACCTGTTGGCGCAAGCGGCATCCCAAGTCGCGGACGTGGTGTTGAACGGCGAAGGCGGCGATCCCTGTTTCGGCGGCCCGAAAAATATTCCCATGCTGTTGGCCCGGCTGTACGGTCCCCTGCCGGGCGAGCCGTCCGCCGGCTGGCTGGAGCGCAATTATCTGCGGGCGTTCCAGCGCTGCTATCAGGATTTAAGCGCTTTGCTGGACCCGGCGCTGCTGCGGGAAGCCGGCGGCGAGGAAGCACTGATTGCCTTGCTGGAACCGTATTTCCGTGAGCCTGAGCCGCTGGATTTCATCAACAAGCTGATGAGTATTAACATCCGGCTCAAGGGCGCTAATCTTATTCTGGTCAAAGTCGAGAAAATGAGTTCAACGCACGGTCTGCTAGCGCTGCCGCCGCTGTTCTCGCGACGGATCATCGAAACCAGCATGATTTGCCCGCCGGGGGCGAAACTGGCGGGCGTGGTGGAAAAAAGCGTGCTCAAGCAGGCAGTGCGGGATTGGGTGCCGGATGTGATCATCGCCCGACCCAAATCGGGAATGATGGTGCCGGTGCGGTTCTGGTTCCAGGGCGACATGCGCCGTTATGGAAAAAAGTTGCTGTCGCGCCAGCAAATCCGGCGCGGCGGTTTGTTCAACCCCGACTATGTGGAACGCCTACTGAATTATGAAATGGAAGGCGTCCCCGGCCTGCGCCATGGCCTGAAGCTGTGGATGCTCGTCACCTTTCTCCTATGGCATGAGCAGATGGTGGAAAACCCCTTCGTCCCTTGAGGCAAGGATAGCTTTCAGACAACTCGAAGCGCTGATAAAGGCGGTTGCGGGGAAACCCGCAAGCACGCTTGGGTGGCGCACGAGCAACTCCATGGACCGCCTGCGAGCCGAATCCTCGCCATCAACCCGCCACGACCACAGGCATGACCGACGGGGAAAAACTCCGGCTAATCGTGGTCACCGACCTAAACTCCGCCCTGTTTCTTGAACGCACACGCCCGGCGCGAAGAAAGCCATAAAGAAAGCATGGTCAGATTTCCGGATCTGCTTTAGACTCCCGCTCCGCTCTTTGAGCGAGTGCGCTCAAGAGTCGCGCCAACCCCGGCCGTGAATCGCTCACTGCTCATCGGCAAGCGGCCTCGTCGCTGAGCAAAGCAGCGGAGCACTTAACCGCTTTACCTTTGAATCCAGTATGCCGCACTAATAATTTTGAAACACGACACTCCATGACTGCTTATCCCACTGTTCCATCGACGGTCAACTCACCCGCGATTTGCTTCGGCGCCTCCCACGGTTACGCGATCACCGGCGACCAGGTTCAGCTCAGCGCCGATCTAAACATCCTCGATTTCGAATACGCGACATCCACTGCCTGGGCGCTCCAACTCTGGGCAATCGAGACGCCCTTCGTGGGTGGCGAACTTCCAGGCATCAAGGTCGCCGAAATCCCTCTCAACCCTCTACCGGAGACAGCCCCGCCACCGATCACCGTCGCGGGTTCCACCTTCATTTTGCCCCCTGCCGGCGTCCGCGACTGGACCCTGCTCTTGGCGCTTGCCGCCGGCGAGGCCGGAGACTTCCGGCACATTCACGCCTTCGCCCATTATCCTCGCCCCGAGCGCTTCGCACAGCCGCATATCCTGGGTAAGGTGGGATATCACCTCACGGAAGAGCAGATCGAACTGACGGTCGACGAGATCCAGAATCCGCGCGATCCCGCCAACATGAGCGGTACGCTGTCGCTGGAATTATGGGCTTTGGCCACACCCTATGCCGGAGGCGCCTTCGATGGTATCCCGCTGGCCGGCGCGGTCATCGGTTCGCTCCCTGGCCAGGGACAACACCTTGACCTGCGCACGACCGCGCACCGTGCACCGATGCCGCCAGGATGCTGGTATCCGGTGTTGATGCTACGGGAATGGACTCTCGCGGGCTATGTGACGCGGGACTACACCAACTTTGACCCCTATACCGGCGAAACACCGCAACCCTCAAAACCGGTTCAAGTCACCGTCGCGCCCGAGCCCTCCCCTGTAGTCGCGCCCGAATCCGAAACTCCTGTTCCAGCGGCGGCGGATACGGCATCACCTCAACAACCCCCGAACGAAGAAGCCGGCTCCGTACAGCCCAGCGAAACTCAGGATCCACGCGGATCGGTCGACCTGACAGAGATTGTCGATCCACCGCCCGCCAAAGACAGCGGCACAAGTATCTTCGGGCGATTTTGGAAGTGGCTCGGGTTCTAACCACGGATCGGCGGACAATCCGGCGAAAGATGCTCTACAGCACCCTCAAAAACCCCTGTAAGCGTCGCGCGTAAAACAGGGCGGAGGGTAAGGGCGTCCGCCTCAATCCTTGTGCATGATCAGCGCCTTTGGGGAAACGGAAGGGTACAATAGATTCATAGACCCCTGCTCTTCCGCGCTTTCCGAGGACCGACCACATGCGCTACCTCAGCACCCGGGGCGGCATGGCCCCCGCGACCTTTTCCGAGATCCTGCTGGGCGGGCTGGCGCCCGACGGCGGCCTGACCGTTCCGGAGCACTACCCGACCCTGGAACCCGGCGAATTGGCCGGCTGGCGCGGCCTGTCCTACCCGGAACTGGCGTTCGCCATCCTGAGCAAATTCGCCGACGACCTGCCGGCCGCTGACCTGCGCGCGCTGATTGATCGCACCTACACCGCCGACACCTTCTGCACCGAAGCCATTACGCCGGCCACCAATTTGCTGGACGATGTCTGGTTGCTGCGGCTGTCGAACGGCCCGACCCTGGCGTTCAAGGACATCGCCATGCAGTTGCTCGGCAACCTGTTCGAATACGCCCTGCTCAAAACCGGCGGTCACCTCAACATCCTCGGCGCCACTTCGGGCGATACCGGCTCCAGCGCTGAATACGCCATGCGCGGCAAGCGCGGCATCCAGGTATTCATGCTCTCGCCCCACCAGAAGATGAGCCGGTTCCAGACCGCGCAAATGTTCTCGTTGCAAGATCCCAACATCTTCAACATCGCCGTGCACGGCGTGTTCGACGACTGTCAGGACATCGTCAAGGCCGTCAGCAACGATGCCGAGTTCAAGGCCCGCCACGCCATCGGTACCGTCAATTCCATCAACTGGGCACGGGTGGCGGCGCAGATTGTCTATTATTTCAAGGGCTGGCTGGCGGTCACCACCCGCGACGACCAGGAAGTCTCCTTCGCCGTGCCGTCCGGCAACTTCGGCAATATCTGCGCCGGCTACATCGCCAAGCGCATGGGTCTCCCCATTCGCCGGCTGATCCTGGCCACCAACGAAAACAACGTGCTCGACGAATTCTTTCGCACCGGCGTCTACCGGGTGCGCCAGACCGCCCAGGTGGCGCATACCAGCAGCCCCTCGATGGACATCTCCAAGGCGTCTAATTTCGAGCGCTTCATTTTCGACGTGGTCGGGCGCGATCCGGCGATGGTCCGTGAACTGTGGCGGCAGGTGGATACTTTCGGTTTCTTCGACTTGTCCGGCACCGATGCCTTCCGCGCCATCTTGCCATCCGGCTTCGTATCCGGCTCCAGCAACCACCCGGATCGCATGGCGGTAATCCGCTGGGTTCACCAGGAATGCGGCGTGATCGTCGACACCCACACCGCCGACGGGATAAAAGTCGGTCTGGAGTATCGCGAGCAAGGCGTGCCGCTGCTTTGCTTGGAAACCGCCCTGCCGGCCAAATTCGAGGATTCCATCGTCGAGGCGCTGGGTCAGCCGCCGGAGCGCCCGGCTGGTTACGAGAATATCGAAGCACTGCCGCAGCGGTTCGAGGTGATGGAGGCGGATGTGGCGGCGGTCAAAGCGTATATCGCCCAACACGCGGGCTGAGCGGCAACACGCTATGGAGTAGAACAAAATGTCCGAAAAACTCATCGAGCGTACCCCATCCGCCTACTACAATCCCCTGCTGATCAAGAGCCTGCTCGGCAACCCAATCCGTCAATTCCCCGAGCAGGAGATCGTTTACGGCGACTTCAAGCGCCAGACCTACCGCGACCTGGGCGAACGGGTCCACCGCCTGGCCAGCGGCCTGGCCGGACTTGGGGTCAAGCGCGGCGACACCGTGGCGGTCATGGACTGGGACAGCCACCGCTATCTGGAATGTTTCTTCGCGGTGCCGATGATGGGCGCGGTGCTGCACACCATCAACATTCGACTATCTCCGGAACAGATCCTCTACACCATCAACCACGCCGAAGACGATGTCATTCTGGTCAACACCGAGTTTCTGCCGGTGCTGGAAGCCATCCGCGACCGCATCGAGCCGGTCAAAAAGCTGGTGCTGCTGAACGACACCGGCCAAACGCCAGCCACCACTCTGGACATCGGCGCCGAGTATGAAACCTTGCTGGCGTCCGGCGATCCGGACTACAAATTCCCGGATTTCTCCGAGGACGCCCGCGCCACCACGTTCTACACCACCGGCACTACTGGCCTGCCCAAGGGCGTGTATTTCAGCCACCGGCAACTGGTACTGCATACCTTCGGCACGCTTGCCGCGCTGACCGGAACCGGCCAGGGTCGTTTCAACCGCGACGATGTGTACATGCCGATCACCCCCATGTTCCACGTTCACGCCTGGGGGGTTCCCTATGTCGCCACCCTGCTGGGCGTCAAGCAGATTTATCCGGGCCGCTACGTGCCGGAGCACTTGCTCAGTCTGATTCAGCGCGAGAATGTGACCTTTTCCCACTGCGTGCCGACCATCCTGCAAATGCTGCTGGCCAGCCCCAAAGTGGAAGAAATTGACTTATCGCGCTGGAAAGTAATCATCGGCGGCGCGGCGCTGCCACAGGCCTTGGCCAAGCAGGCGCGCGATCGGGGCGTGGATATCTTCGCCGCCTACGGCCTATCCGAAACCTGCCCCCTACTGACCCTGGCCCATCTGAAACCGCACATGCTGGACTGGGACGAGGAGCGGCAACTGGAAATCCGCTGCAAGACCGGTCTGCCGCTGCCGCTGGTCGAACTGCGGGTCGTGGACGAGGACTTGAACGACCTGCCCCACGACGGCAAGACCTCCGGCGAGGTCGTGGTGCGCAGTCCGTGGCTGACTCAAGGCTACCTCAAGGACCCGCAAAACTCGGAACAGCTCTGGCGCGGCGGTTACCTGCACACCGGTGACATCGGCGTGATCGACGAAGAGGGCTATCTCAAGATCACCGACCGGCTGAAGGACGTAATCAAGACCGGTGGCGAATGGATCTCGTCGCTGGAGCTGGAAGATCTGATTCTCAAGCACCCGGCGGTGGCGGAAACGGCGGTGATCGGCATCCCCGATCCCAAATGGGGTGAGCGACCGCTAGCGCTGGTGGTTCTCAAGCCCGACCGGACCGGACAAGCGGACGAAGCGACGATCCACGACTGGCTAAAGGACTTCGCCGACAAGGGCATCATCTCTAAGTGGGGCATTCCCGATCAGATCTTGTTGGTCGATTCCATCCCCAAAACCAGCGTGGGCAAGCTCAACAAGAAAGAGATGCGCCAACAGTACGCACAAGCGATCCAGGGTAGTTGAACGACGCGGGAATCAAACGCATCCCCGCAAACTCTAAGGTTTTCGGGGCAAAACCACCGGACATTCCTTTTCCGACAAGCCTCATGGAAAACACTCAGGAGGTTCGAAATGGCAACGATGCGCACGATGGGTTTGATTGCGGCACTGGCGCTGAGTGGCGGATTGCCGCCGCTGGCCGACGCGCAACAGACCTACACACCCACGCCTTACGGTTCGTCTCCGTCAGGTTACGAGGAGCCACCACCGCTCAAGCCCGCCCCCTCTTATGAACCGGCGTCTGAAGGCCCTATCCAGTTTTACACCCGACCGGTTGGGCCGGCGCAATCGCCGATGCCGCCCGCACCACCACCACCGCGCCCGTATGCGACCCCGACACCAGCGCCTCCCACGAAATATCCAACGGACTCACCCTACGCGGAAGACACCGGACCCGGCTGGCTGCCGCCGGGCGATCTGATCCAGGTTCAGGATTATCGAGGTATCCGTTACGCCTCCGGCGGCGTGGGCGAAGGCGAACGCGCCGAACTCAACGCGCTGTCCGGCCAATTCAATCTGCGGCTACTGTTCGCCATGCAGGGCAGTGGCGACTATCTGGCGGACATCCGGGTCGTCATCGTGGGCCAGCGCGGCGAAACCGTGCTGAGCGCTGTTTCGAATGGCCCCTGGTTCTACGCCCAACTACCACCGGGCGCCTACACCGTGGAAGTCAGTACGTCCGACCAAGCCCAGCGACAACCCGTAACCATCGGCGCTGGCCAGTCCCGACTGAATTTCTATTGGCATTGATCCGTTCAACCCGGCTGCGCACGCGTTGGCGCCAGCCAGGCCGCGAAGGTCTCGGCCGGCGTGGGCCGGTCGAACAGATAGCCTTGCGCCAAGTCGCAACCTTGCTCCAGCAAAATGCGGCGTTGCTCCTCGGTCTCCACGCCCTCGGCCACCACCGCCAGGCCCAGATGATGACCCAGGGCGACGATAGTCGCGGATAGAACGCGGTCGTCGGAATCGATCACCAAGTCGCGCACAAAGCTCCGGTCGATCTTCAAGGTCGCAATCGGTAAGCGCTTGAGATAACCCAGGTTGCAATAACCGGTACCGAAGTCATCGAGCGCCAGGGTCACCCCCAGCCGTTTCAACTGCCGCAAGGTTTCGGTCGTGTCCTCGCCAGCCTCCAGCAGCGTCGATTCCGTCAATTCCAGCTCCAGCGCCTGTGGCGACAGCTCACAGGACTCCAACAAGCCGCAAATCCGGTCGGCCAAACCGGGCTGGCGGAAATGGCGGGCCGCCAGATTAATCGCCACCGGTGGCGGCACCAGCCCAGCCCGACGCCAAGTAAGCAGTTGCCGGCAGACTTCGTCCAACATCCAATCGCCGAGAGCAACGATCAGGTCGCTGGCCTCGGCCACCGGCACAAACAGCCCCGGCGGGAGCAAACCGCGCTTAGGATGTTGCCAGCGCACCAGAGCCTCCGCTCCCACCAGCGTGCCGTCGGTCAGGCGTACTTTGGGTTGGTAATGGGCGCGCAATTGGCCGCTTGCGAGTGCCTGGCGCAACTCGGTTTCCAGTAGCAGCCGCTCGAAAGTCGCTTCGTTCATCGCCCGGTCGTAGAACACCCGGGCGTTGCGGCCGTCCTGCTTGACCCGGTACAGGGCGGTGTCCGCGTTCTTCAGCAGCTCGGCAAAGTCAGCGCCGTCGTGCGGGTAGAGGGCGATACCGATGGAGATGGTGACTTGCAAGGCGTGGCCGGCCACATCGAACGGCTGGCGGAAGGCGACCAGCACCTTGTCCGCTACTTGCAACGCACCTGCCTGGTCGGCCTGTGGCAACAACAACACAAACTCGTCGCCACCCAGTCGGCACACCGTGTCCTCCACCCGGATGAGCGTCTTGAGCCGCGCCGCCGCCTGCCTCAACAGGGCGTCGCCCTCGGCGTGGCCGAGAGAATCGTTCACCTCCTTGAATCGATCCAGATCGAAAAACAATACCGCCAGCGGCGCCTGGCTTCGCGCCGCCAGCGCCAGCGCCAGCTCGGCTCGCTGGGCTAGCAACGCCCGGTTCGGCAGCCCGGTCAGCACGTCGAAAAACGCCAGGTCGTGAATGCGGGCTTCCGCCTGCTTGCGTTCGGTGACATCGAGAATGACCCCGGTAAACACCAACTCGTGCGCGAATTGCCTGGGGCGGGAAACAGCCTTGAACCACATGATTTCGCCAGACGGCTTGATGAGCCGACCTTCGAAATCCCAAAGACTTGCCGCGACGACCGCCTGCTGAATCGATACCAGAAAAGCATCCCGGTCCTCGGGAGCAACCTGGGCGGTAAAACATGCCAACATCTGGTTCAGGGGCACGTCGATGCCGAACAGTTCGCGGGCGTGTTCGCTGAAATAGTACAGCCCCTGTTCACCATTCGGACGGGCGTAGAACTGGTAAACCACACCGGGGATATTGTCGGTGACATCCCGCAGCCGTTCCTCGCTCGCTCGCAAAGCCGCATCAACTCGCTGGCGTTCGGTGACGTCGATGAAGGCGACGACGAGCGTGTTCGGCACGGTCTGGAATGCCGTGATCTCGAAGCTGCCGGCGACCCGGTGATCCCGGTATTCTACCGTCTCCCAGCGATGCGCCCCGCCCTGACGGGCCAACCGGCGGTAAATGGTCGGGATCTCGGTCGGGACCAGTGCCGGGAAAATCGCCTCCATAGGATAGCCCTTCCAATCGGCGTGGTGGAATCGCAGGATCGCGTCCGCCGCCGAATTGGCTCCGTCGAAAATCAGTTGATCGTCATCCGTCAGCCGGTAAAGATGAAAGCCGAACGGAGCCTGATCGACGATGCGGCGAAATCGTTGCTCGCTCGTTTGCAACTCGGCCGTGCGCGCCGCGACCAGCGCTTCCGCCCGCCGCCGTCGAGCGATCAGACCAAACAGATACAGAGCCGCCAACCCGGTTAACAGCCCGCCAGAGACCGGAATCCACTGATAAGTCGTCTCGCGATGGCGGTCGATGAAAGCGGACGTCGCGGTCACTTCGATCCGCCAGGTGTGGTCGGCGAAGCGAAATTCCCCGGTTTGGCGGAGAAAGGCAGCCGGCGTTTCCCGTTCATCAGCTACGCTCGCCGCTGGTGGCAGGGCGTACAACACCTGGGCATCCGCCGCTGCGGAGAGATCCAGCAAGCGAAACTGGAGTCCGGCGGGGCCGGTCGGAGCAAGAGCGCGGCTGAACGTGTCGCCGATGCGCATCACCCCCAACGCAAAGCCCCGCAACTGCTCGCGCCGCGCCGCCACATCCAGCATCGCCGCCGCTCCGGTGTATACCGGGGCGAACACCAGCACGGAATAGGTCGGTTCGGATGCAGTCTCTTGCACCAGAATGTAGCGACCGGTAGCCGCCAGTTGGCCGCGATCGCGAGCTTGGGTCAACGTCATCCCACGGGCCGGATGGCTGGGTCCGGGAGCAAAGCCCAGCGCCGCCCGGTTACCGGCCAGCGGCTCCAGATAGTAGACCGGAAAATATTCGGCGCGGTCGGCGGCGGGAACCAACTGGCCGGCGGGATCGCTTTCGGTAAATTGAAAACCATCCAAACCATCCCGGCGTGCCGTGGCCTCGTAGACAACCCGCTGCTCCCGTGGGACGCGCGGCAACCACTCCAGGGTCTGGAAACCGCCGCCTCTCAGCAAGGGCGTGACGAACGCGCGAAATTGCGCCCGGTCAACCGCGCCCGCGCCCTCCAGGAAACGGCGGGTAGTATCGACATCCTCCAGATTGTCGCGAAATCGGCCGATTACCCGGTCGATTTGCATGGCGGCGATCGCTTGGAAGTCGCGCGCCAGCGCAGTCCGGCTGTGTTGGCGCAAATCCCCATACAGGCTGGCGGTCACGGTCAGACCGATCAGGACCACCAGGGCTGCGGAGCCCCAGGCAGCCACCACGGTCTCCGTCTCGCCCCGTCGAGCCCGGTTGAACCACCAGACCTGACCCAATAACAGCACCAGAGCGGCCAGCCCCAAGGCGCCTATCAGGGCACGGCTGGTCTGCCATGCCGGTTGGACGATGATTCCGTGGCCCGCGCCCCAGATCGCCAGCAGCACGACGGCAAACCCGGCCAAGGCCGCCAGGATGGCGTGGATTCGGGTGGCCACGGGCATGGTCCTAGCGCGTACTCAC
>JBATDL010000077.1:0-3012 GCA_049663445.1 Candidatus Competibacter sp. | reverse complement strand
CGCCAGTACGGCGCGCACCAGCCACAGCGGGGCCAGCAGCACGATCAACACCAGCGCCAGCGCTAAATCGAAAACCCGCAACCAAGACTCGGACGCCCGGTTCATGGCGTCTCGCCCTCACCAGGCGACCGCGCCGGACGCGACCGGATTTGCGCCGGCACTCCGACGGCAAGCGAATTCGGCGGTACGTCTTGCAGCACCACCGCGTTGGCGCCGATCGCCACGTCGTCGCCGATGTGGATCGGGCCGAGAATCTTGGCTCCGGCGCCGATATCCACCCGATTACCGATGACGGGCGCGCCGCGTTCGTGGGTGCGCTTGAGGCCGACGGTCACCCCGTTGCGAATCACCACGTCGTCGCCGAACACGGTGTCGCCACTGATGATGATGTCGCCAAAATGCTCGATCCTGAAGCGCCGCCCGATAGTCACTTCGCAGGGCAGGTCGATACCGGTAAGAATCTGCGACAGCAATTTGAGGATTTTGTAAAGAATAGAAAACGGCAGGCGCAGCCAGCCATTTTGAATACCGTAGCGCCAGCGGCCAAAACGGTAGACCACCATGACCCACAGCCCCTGTCGAGTGGGGTCGCGCTCGTAGGTCCGCCAGTCTTCGCGCAGATTATCGAACATGGTCGCGCTCCTACCACGGTCGGGGCGGCGAGTTCCGACCGCCGTTGGTTTCGCGCCACGCCTGTTCGATCAAGATCATGATCGCCCGCGATTCCTCGGCCTTGGCGCGACCGTCGGCGTCTCCCCGCCGGGCGTTCTTCCAAGCCCGCAACGTGTGCCATTGCTTTTCCACCTGCTTCGCCAGCCAGGCGGTGGCCGCGCCGTGCTGCTTGCGGTAGTACAGGTACTCACTGCGCAACCGCCACAGGGTCAGTTGCGCACCGGAGGAAGATAACGTCAGGTGTTCCAGGGTCTTGGACGACTCGCCGCCCAGATGCGCCACTACCACGTCCGGCCAATAGCAAACCTTGTAGCCCGCTGCCTTGATCCGCCGGCACAGGTCCACTTCCTCGTAGTACAGGAAGAACGCCTCATCGAAATAACCGATCTGCTCCAGCACATCGCGGCGGATGATCGAGAACGCGCCCGGTACCCAATCGACTTCCGCCGGCTGGCCGGGATCGGCCCAAGTGCGGTCCACCCGGCCGAAAAAGCGGCTGCGCGGGAAGCGCGCCGACAACCCGGACAGGGACAGAAAATCGTTGAGCGGCGACGGGAACAACCGCGCCGAAGGTTGCCAGGAGTCGTCCCGTCCCACCAGTCGCGCCCCGCCCAGACCGATTTTCGGATCGGCGTCCATGTGGGCCACCGCGTTCCGCAGCGCACCCGGACGCGGGAAGGCGTCGGAGTTCAACAGCACCACGTAACGACCCTGGACGATCTCGAAACCGCGATTGTTGGCGGCGGCGAAGCCGAGGTTAACCTCGCTACGAATCAGACGGATTTGCGGAAAGTCAGCCGCCAACATGTCCGCCGAGCCATCGCGCGAGGCATTGTCCACCACGATGACTTCATAGCACACTTCATCGGCTTCGGCGGCCAGCGTGTTCAGACATTCCCGCAGCAGCTCGCGGGTGTTGAAGGACACGATGATGACGGAAACGGCGGGCAATTCAGCGATCATGAGGGGAAGACTCGCGGTCGGTGCGGACCCAGGCGGCATCTTTGCGCGCGCCACGCAACAGGGCCTTGAACAGAGCGAGTTTCCATAGAATGTAGAACGGCGCGGCAGCTACCGCTTGCAGATCGCGCCAGCCGCCACCGCCGACCCGGATCGCCGCCAGCACATGCAGGCCGACCAACGCCAGGCCGCAAAGGGCATAAACCCGGCTGGGGGTGAACGGCGGCAACAGGGCCACTATCAACAGCAGAACGTGGAAAGCCAGCGGCAACAGCCATAGCTCCAGCAACGGTTCCCATTCCCGCCAGTGCCCCGCCAGAATCCCGCGCAGCAGGATCGGGGTCTGCTCGCGGATCATGCGGAAACGACCGCCCTCCCAGCGGGCGCGCTGGTGGCGCGAGGCGCGCTCGCCGCTGGGCATCGCTGACCAGACGGTGGCGTTGTCCATAAACCGCACCCGCCGGCCGCTTTGCACCAAGCGGATGTGATACTCCAGATCCTCGGCCACCGAGGCTGCGTCGTAGGGCACCGCTTCCAGCGTGGCGCGACTCAGCCCGAAGCCGTTGCCGAACAGACCCACCGACAGACCCCAGAATTCCCGGCCACGCGGGCGCAACACGTTGAATCCCCATAACGCCACGTTCATCAGCCGGGTGCGCATGGAATCACCGGGATTGTCCACGCAGTAGCGACTTTGCACCGCATCCGCCCCGGTATGGAACAAGCGTTGCGCTTCCACAAACAGGTTCGGTTCCACCCGAGTATCGGCGTCCACCACCATGAAGGCGTCGAACGGCTCGGCTAGCAGTTGCTTGAAGGCGAAATCCAGTGCGTAGCCCTTGCCGCGCTGGTCGGGGTTCTGGCGGGCCAGCACCCGCGCCCCGGCTGCTTCGGCGCGGGCGGCGGTGTCATCCTCGCAGTTGTCGGCGACCACCACCACGGTGAAACTTCCAGTACCCGCGTCGCAGGCGTGCAAGCTCTGAATACAGGCGGCAACGCCTTCGGCTTCGTTGTGGGCCGGAACGACGATGGCAAGTCGTAAGCTCTCCTGTCCCGCTGGTGGGAGAGAGGTTGAGGGTGACCGCGGGCGGCGCGCCGGCAGGATTCCACCCACGGTCAGCATCAGCAGCTCGAAGGTGCCCGGCACGCTCAGCAGCGCCAGCAACGCGCCAAGCAGCGCCCAGAACCACTCGCCGCCGTCAGCCATGACCGCTCTCTCCGCTCAGCCGCCGGCGGAAGATCGCCGCCAGCCGGTCGATATTACGATGCAGATTGTACTTGTCCTCGACCCGTGCCCGGCCCGCCGCGCCCAGCCGCTGGCGCAATTCCGCATCGTCCATCAGTCGCGCGATCGCCGCCGCCAATCCTTCGGCGTCGGAT
>JBATDL010000076.1:0-2789 GCA_049663445.1 Candidatus Competibacter sp. | reverse complement strand
TGCATGGCTTGTGTGAGGCTTTGGGCGTGACTCGAATGGAGGTGTCCGACGGCGCGTTGCGGGAAGGGGTTATTTACGACTTGCTGGGCCGTATCCGCCACGAGGATGTGCGTGATCGCACCATCGCGGCAGTCATCGACCGTTACGGCCTGGACCAGGCACAGGCGGAGCGAGTCAGCGCGACCGCCCGGATGTTGCTCGATCAGGTGCGGGATCGCTGGGGCCTGACGGCGGAAGAGTGGACGCACAATCTGGATTGGGCGGCCCGCTTGCATGAGATCGGCCTGCTGCTGACGCATGATCGCCACCACAAGCACGGCGCTT
Source organism: Candidatus Competibacter sp. (assembly GCA_049663445.1). GTDB lineage: Bacteria > Pseudomonadota > Gammaproteobacteria > Competibacterales > Competibacteraceae > Competibacter. Next base: position 2,465 of record JBATDL010000076.1, on the reverse strand, counting down.
ATATCCTGCAACATGCCGAACTGCCGGGGTTCTCGAACAGCGATCAGACACTGCTGGCGGCGCTGGTCCGCCGTCACCGCCGGGGATTTTCAGCAAGTACGTTCAAGCCGTTGCCCAAGGTGGTGCTGGCCCAACGCTTGGGTGTGATGCTGCGGTTGGCGGTAGTGCTGCATCGCAGTCGCAGCCGCCAGCCGTTGCCGCCGTTGGAACTGCACGCCGATCGAAGCCGCCTGGATTTGCGTTTCCCGGCGGGTTGGCTGGACGACCATCCGCTGACCCAGGCCGACCTGACGGCGGAAGCGCGCTATCTGAAAAAAGCCGGTTTCCGCTTGGCGTTTGGTTGAGCGAGCCGATTGCGGTGGAGACACCGCTCTACCACCTGACCGGCGACTCGTCCTCAGCCCGTTGGCCGGGATTCAGGAACGGTTGCAGTAGCAGTCCGTATAGCCCGATGGCCCGCTGGTCGCGAAAGTACTCCAGTCCAATGGTCATGCCGGCATGACCGTCGCGCGGCTGGTCGCGGTAGGTGCCGAACAGCCGGTCCCACCATGGCAGGTTGAAACCGAAGTTGCTGTCGGTTTCCTCCGGTCGGATCGAGTGGTGGACCCGGTGCATGTCGGGCGTGACCAAGATCCAGCGCAAGACCCGATCCAGTCGTCGCGGCAATCCAACGTTGCCATGATTGAACATGGCGGTGGCGTTCAGAATCACCTCGAACAGCATGACGGCCGCCGGTGGCGCGCCTAGCAGTATGACCAGCGCCAGTTTGATCAGCATCGACAGCACGATTTCCAGTGGATGAAAGCGCAGGGCGGTGGTGACGTCGAAATCCAGGTCAGTGTGGTGCATTCGGTGTAGCCGCCAGAGCACCGCTACCTTATGGAAGACGACATGCTGGGTGTAAATCGCCAGATCCAGTATCAGCAGGGAAGCGAGCACCGCCAGCCAGAATGGCGCATTCAGCCCGTGAAACAAACCCCAGCCTCGCGCCGCCGCCAGTTCGGCCGCCCCGACCGCCAGCACCGGGAACACCAGCCGCAACACGATGCTGTCCACTACGATGATGCCGAGATTGGCGGGCCAGCGCCGCGCTCGCGGCAGACTCAAGGCGCGGCGCGGTTTGCGCCGTTCCCACAGCATCATCGCCAGCAGGACGGCGAAGAAGAAGCCCAGTCGGATGATGGATTCGTTGTGGTGCAATGCAGTCATGGAAAGGCTCCGTTGGAGACCCGCTCTCCTGGTCAAGGAGAGGGGGAGTGAGGTTGGGCTATAATGCCACGCCCTATGAACACGACGGTCGTTTGACCCTCCGTACCGAAGGATATCCCCATGTCCCGATTCGCTCAGATCATTCCCGGCCAGTTTCCCGGTGCTCGCCCACGCCGGATGCGTCGCGACGATTTTTCGCGCCGGTTGGTGCGGGAAACCGTGCTTACTCCGGCCGATCTGATTCAGCCGTTATTCGTGATCGAGGGCGAGAAGCGGCGCGAGCCGGTCGCCTCGATGCCGGGAGTGGAGCGCTTGACCATCGACGAACTGCTGCGCGAAGCCGAGACGCTGGCGGCCCTTGGCGTACCGGCAGTGGCGCTGTTTCCGGTGACGCCGCCCGAGGCCAAATCGCTGGACGCTACCGAGGCGTATAACCCGAAAGGTCTGGCACAGCGGGCGGTGCGGGCGTTGAAGGCGAGCATTCCGGAACTGGGTGTGATCACCGACGTGGCGCTGGACCCGTTCACCAGCCATGGCCAGGATGGATTGGTGGACAAAACTGGCTACGTGCTGAACGACGAAACGGTGGCAGTGCTGGTACGGCAGGCGCTGTCGCACGCCGAGGCGGGCGCCGACATCGTGGCGCCTTCGGACATGATGGACGGACGCATCGCCGCCATCCGCGAGGCACTGGAGTCCAACGACTTCATCCACACCCGGATTCTGGCCTATTCCGCCAAGTACGCGTCCAGCTTTTACGGGCCGTTTCGCGATGCGGTCGGCTCGGCCGGCGCGCTCGGCACGGGCAACAAATACAGTTACCAGATGGACCCGGCCAATAGCGACGAGGCGCTGCGCGAAGTGGCTCTGGATCTGGAGGAGGGCGCGGATATCGTGATGATCAAGCCGGGGTTGCCTTATCTGGACATTGTGTGTCGGGTCAAGGACCAGTTCGCCGTGCCCACCTTCGTTTACCAGGTCAGCGGCGAATACGCCATGTTGCTGGCGGCGGCCGGCAACGGTTGGCTGGACGAACAGGCGGTGGCGATGGAATCGCTTCTGGCAATCAAGCGGGCCGGGGCCGATGCGGTGCTGAGCTATTTCGCCAGGCGGGCGGCCGGTTGGCTGCGGCAGGCGGCATGAGACACTGGAAAGTGCTTCTGCTGGTTGCGACGGGCGTGGCCATGAGCGGGTTTTTCCTGGCGATCATGCGCCCGCCCGGCGGTCAATCCGCCGCGCCCGGACGGGATTTACCC
>JBATDL010000075.1:0-1825 GCA_049663445.1 Candidatus Competibacter sp. | reverse complement strand
ACCCTGGCGGGTTGGCGCATGGTCAGGAAGGTCTGACGATCGACACTATACTATGCGGAAACCGATCTGGGCGGGACCACTCCCATCGGAACATCCTCAAATCTCATTGCAGGAGCAACCGTCATGACCCTCGACGAGCTGTTGACTTTTTCGGTGCAGAACAAGGCTTCGGATCTACACCTGTCGGCGGGTTTGCCGCCGATGATTCGGGTAGATGGCGATGTCCGCCGCATCAACGTGCCGGCGCTCGAGCACAAGCAGGTGCATGGGCTGATCTACGACATCATGAACGACAAGCAGCGCAAGGATTACGATGAGTTCCTGGAATGCGACTTTTCGTTCGAAATTCCCAAGCTGGCCCGCTTCCGCGTCAACGCTTTCAATCAGAACCGGGGCGCGGCCGGCGTGTTCCGCACCATCCCCACCCAGATTATGACCTTGGAGGAACTGGGTTGCCCGCCGGTGTTCCGGGATCTGATCGACGTGCCGCGTGGCCTGGTTCTGGTGACCGGCCCGACCGGTTCGGGCAAGTCTACCACCCTGGCGGCGATGATCGACTATATCAACAAGAACGAGTACGGCCATATCCTGACTATCGAGGACCCGATCGAATTCGTCCACCAGAGTCAGCGCTGCCTGATCAATCAGCGCGAGGTGCATCGCGACACGCTCGGTTTCACCGAGGCGCTGCGCTCGGCGCTGCGCGAGGACCCCGATATCATCCTGGTCGGCGAAATGCGCGATCGGGAAACCATCAGCCTGGCGTTGACCGCCGCCGAAACCGGCCATCTGGTGTTCGGCACCCTGCACACCAGTTCTGCGCCCAAGACCATCGACCGCATCATCGACGTGTTCCCGGCCGGCGAGAAGCCAATGGTGCGCTCGATGCTGTCCGAATCGCTGCGCGCGGTGGTCTCGCAGGCGCTGCTTAAGAAGAAAGGCGGCGGCCGGTTGGCGGTGCATGAAATCATGGTCGGCGTGCCGGCCATCCGCAATCTGATCCGCGAGGATAAGGTGGCGCAGATGTACTCGTCGATTCAGACCGGCGCGGCGGCTGGCATGCAGACGCTCGATCAGTGCCTGCTGGAAGTGGTCAAGAAAGGGTTGATCACCCACGACGAAGCCGTGAGTTACGCCCAAAACAAGGCGTCGTTCAAGCAGCAAATGTGAGGGAGGCTCGGTCCGCCGTTGCCAGTTACAACGAGGTGGCGGCGCGGGTCTGGCAAGCCAGCCGATAGGCGCCGGCCAGAATCCGGGCGGCTTTCAGCAGCGCCGAGCCGCCACAGGCGAACACGGTGACGTCGGCCACACCCTGCGAGACGTCCAGCCAGCCCCGCGCCAGATCCGTCGCGGCGCCCTCGAAACAGCCGGGCTGGTTCCCAGCCGGACAGGCGATGCGGCTGGGGATGCTCCAATCCTCCAGCAGCGGCAGCGCGGCGATGATGCCAACGGGCAATCCAGGAATCATGATCCGCGACGGTTGCGGCCGGAACGGCAGCGGCGGCGCGAATTCGAACAGCGCGAACGGTTTGACCCGAGGCTGCCGGCCGCGCAGCGTCCGGGCCAGCGAAATGATGGGGGAGATGCCGCTCTCATCCGCCAACAGCAAGGCGCGCGCCGTGGCGACGTCCAGGTCGAATGGTCCGCCGGCCGGCGCCGAATCCAGAAAATCGTTCATGCTGGTGGGCGACGTGTCCGTTTTTATTGTCTCAGTTTGCTAGTAAAAACTATGGACTTTAGTCCAAAACTTTTAGTGTATGGTTTGCCATGAGATCTTATCGCAAAGGTTCACATACGGTTCATGAGCTGAAGGTTCACTTGGTCT
>JBATDL010000074.1:0-4908 GCA_049663445.1 Candidatus Competibacter sp. | reverse complement strand
TGCTGGAACGGTACGGTGTCCGCATCCCGGTCCTGCGCCGCCTGGACACCGGGAACGAGCTGGATTGGCCTTTCGATGCGGCCGGGGTTCGGTGCCTGCTGGGTAATCTGTAATCTTGAGCCTAATTTTAATGCGACCGTCCACCCCGCTCTTCCCATGAGGGTGGAAGAATTTGGGAGAAAGGGGCGCTTCGATAGCCAGAGAGGACATCCACGATTATGAATAACGCAGCAGCGATCCACCGGGTGGCGGTTCTGGGCGCGGGCGTGATGGGGGCGCAGATCGCCGCCCATCTGGCCAACGCCGACGTGCCGGTGGTGTTGTTCGACCTGCCGGCCAAGGACGGCGATCCCAACGGGATCGTGATCAAGGCCATCGCCAACCTGGTCAAGCTGAATCCGGCGCCGTTTGCGGTCAGGGAGCGGGCCGAATCGATCCGGCCCGCCAACTACGACCAGCATCTGGAGGAGCTGCGGAGCTGCGATCTGCTGATTGAAGCCATCGCCGAGCGTGCGGATTGGAAGGCCGATCTGTACCGGCGGATCGCGCCTTATCTCAACGAGCGGGCGATTCTGGCGACCAATACCTCCGGCCTACCGCTGAGCCTGCTGGCCGAGTCGGTGCCGGAAGTCGTGCGCAAGCGCTTTTGCGGCATCCATTTCTTCAATCCGCCGCGCTACATGGCGCTGGTGGAGCTGATTCCCTGCCAGACCACCGATCCGGCCATTCTCGATCTGCTGGAAACCTTCCTGGTCAGCGCCTTGGGCAAGGGCGTGGTTCGTGCCAAGGACACCCCGAATTTCGTCGCCAATCGCATCGGCGTGTTTTCCATGGTGGCGGCTATGCATCATACCCAGGCGTTGGGGTTGAGCCTGGATTTGGTGGACGCGCTGACCGGTCCCGCCATCGGTCGGCCCAGGAGCGCCACCTACCGCACCGCCGACCTCGTCGGGTTGGACACCATGGACCATGTGATCAGGGGTTCGGCGCTGGCGTTGCAACAGGATCCGTGGCGGCACTATTTCACCGTCCCCGACTGGCTGAACGCGCTGCTCGAAAAAGGCGCGTTGGGCCAGAAAACCAGGGCCGGCATCTACGCCGACAAAGGTAAACAGGTGTTGGATACGGCAACCGGCGACTATCGAGATGCCGGTGCCCAACCGGACGAAGCGATACGGGCGCTCCTCAAGATCAAAAATCCCGCCGAAAAATTTGCCGCGCTGCGCGCCAGCGAGCATCTGCAGGCGCAATTTCTGTGGGCGATCCACCGCGACGTATTCCACTATGCGGCGGTGCTGCTGGCGGAAATCGCCGATACCGCTCGCGACGTGGATTTTGCCATCCGCTGGGGTTTCGGCTGGAGCATGGGGCCGTTCGAGATCTGGCAGATGCTCGGTTGGAAGCAAGTGGCGTCCTGGATTGAGGAGGACATCGTCGCCGGCAAGGCTATGACCGCGACGCCGCTGCCGGCCTGGGTCAAGCAGGTGGACGGCGTGCATCGGCCAGAAGGCTCCTACTCGGCGGCGGAGGACGCCTACAAGCCGCGTTCGACCCTGCCGGTCTATCGGCGCCAGCTTTATCCCGAGCAGGTGTTGGGCGAAGCGCCGCCTCGTTACGGCGAGGCCGTGTTCGAGAACGCGGGTGTGCGGCTGTGGACCAGTGGCGACGACATCGGCGTGCTGAGCTTCAAGAGCAAGTTGCACATGATCGGCGACGAGGTCTTGGATGGAGTGCTGGAGGCATTGCGGATCGCCGAGCAGCGCTTCGACGGTCTGGTGCTGTGGCAGACCGAGGCGCCGTTCAGTGTCGGCGCCGATCTGGCGCAGGCGATGCCGGTGCTGCAAGCCGGCGATATCGTGACCTTCGAAAACGCCGTCGCCAAGTTTCAACGTACCACCGCCGCGCTGCGCTATGCGGCGCTGCCGGTGGTGGCGGCGGTGCAAGGGCTGGCGCTGGGGGGCGGTTGCGAGTTTCTGATGCACTGCGACCGGGTGGTGGCAGCGCTGGAAAGCTACATCGGCCTGGTCGAGGTCGGAGTCGGCCTGATTCCGGCCGGCGGCGGCTGCAAGGAGTTCGCCCTGCGCGCCATGACCGAGGCCAAGGGCGGCGATCTGTTGCCGTTTTTGCGTCCGTACTTCGAGGCCATGACCATGGCCAAGGTCTCGCGCAGCGCCGAGGAGGCCAGGCAACTGGGCCACCTGAAGGCGTCCGACGTGATCGTGTTCAATCCCCACGAACTGTTGTACGTCGCCAAGACGCAGGCGCGGGCACTGGCCGAGGCCGGTTATCGGCCACCGCAACCGCGCAAGATCCGGGTGGCGGGCCGTGCTGGCATCGCCGCCTGTCAGATGGTGCTGGTCAACCTGCGCGACGGCGGGTTCATCTCCCCCCACGACTACCGATTGGGACTGAGCATCGCCCACGCCCTGTGCGGCGGCGAGGTCGATGCCAATACCCTGGTGGACGAGGAGTGGTTGCTCGGGCTGGAGCGCAAGCACTTCGTCGAGTTGGCCCAGACCCCGCTGACCCAGGCCCGGATCGAGCACACGCTCAAGACCGGCAAGCCATTGCGCAACTGATTGACGGGAGCAGTGATCGATGAGCAAGCAAATCCAGGATGCTTATATCGTCGCCGCCGCGCGGACGCCGGTCGGCAAGGTGCGCGGCGCGTTCCGCAACACTCGCCCGGACGACCTGCTGGCCCATGTGTTGCGCGGGGTGGTGGATCGATGTCCGGGGCTGGACCCGAAGCTGATTGACGATGTGATCGTTGGTTGCGCCATGCCGGAAGGCGAGCAGGGCATGAATGTGGCCCGTATCGGCCTGCTGCTGGCCGGATTGCCGGACAGCGTGCCGGGCATGACCATTAACCGCTTCTGCGCATCCAGTGTGCAGGCGGTGGCGCAGGCCGCCGACCGCATCCGCCTGGGCGAGGCCGACGTGATGCTGGCCGCCGGTACGGAAACCATGACCATGATCCCGATGGGTGGCAACAAGCTCGCTCTCAATCCGGAGGTGTTCGCGAAAGACGAGAACATCGGCATCGCCTACGGCATGGGTTTGACAGCGGAGAAGGTGGCGGAGCAGTGGAAAATCTCGCGTGAGGATCAGGACGCTTTTGCCGTGGAGAGCCATCGTCGGGCATCCGCCGCCATCGCCGGCGGCGAATTCCGGCGGGAAATCCTGCCGTACACGGCGATGGACCGGCTGCCGGACCATCGGACCATGCAGGTACAAATCCGCGGGCGGGTGGTGGAGAATGACGAAGGTCCGCGCCCCGATAGCAGCGTGCAAGCCCTGGCCAAGCTCAAGCCCGCGTTTGTGGCCAGAGGCAGTGTCACCGCTGGCAACAGCTCGCAGATGAGCGACGGCGCCGGGGCGGTGCTGCTGATGAGCGAGCGCCTGATCAATCAGTTGAACCTGAAACCGCTGGCGCGCTTCATCAGCTATGCCGTGGCGGGTGTGCCGGCGCGGATCATGGGTATCGGCCCCATCGCCGCCATTCCGAAGGCGCTCGATCTGGCCGGGTTGCATAAGGATGATATCGACTGGTTCGAGCTGAACGAAGCGTTCGCCGCGCAGAGTCTGGCGGTGATACGCGAACTGGCACTGGACCCGCTCAAGGTCAACCCTTTGGGCGGAGCGATTGCGCTGGGCCATCCGCTGGGCGCGACCGGGGCGATCCGTACCGCCACGCTGATCCATGGTCTGCGCCGACGCGGCGGCAAGTACGGCATGGTGACCATGTGCATCGGCACCGGCATGGGTGCGGCAGGGGTGTTCGAGGCGCTATAAGCGATTTTTCCAGCGCCCAACGATCGAGCCCGCCGGGGTAAGCTCCGGCGGGCTTTTTTATTGGGAATCGGTCTGGATGAGGGTTGTCGGGCGGTGGCATTTCGTTATGCTGCCAGTCTTGATAAAGCAAACAGAAGGAGATTGCGCATGACTGCAATACGTGCGGACGCCAGCCGGGGTTGGGGTTGGATCGTCGAGGGCTGGCAGCTATTCGTTAAAGCGCCTGGGGTCTGGATCGTGATTTTGCTGATTTATCTGGCCATCAGCGTGGTGCTGTCACTGATCCCGTTCGTGGGGGTGATCGCCCAGGCCCTGCTGAGTCCGGCGCTGGTCGGCGGGATGTTGTATGGGGCGGCGACGCAGGCGCGAGGCGAGACTTTGGAAATCGGCCATCTGTTCCAGGGCTTTCGGGATCAGGAGCGGATGGGGCCGCTGGTGATGCTGGGTTTGATCAGCGTGGCCGGTTACGTGCTGATGACGCTGGTGGTGGTGATGTTCGTGGGGGGCGGCATGATGATGGGCGCGATGATGAACGGCGCGGGCGCGGGCGTGCCGCCCGAGGCGATGGGCGGACTGTTCGTCGGTGCCGGCCTTATTGCCCTGTTGGTCGTGATGAGCGTCGGCCTGGTGGTTGCCATGGCGCTGTTCTACGGTGTTCCTCTGGTCATGCTGTCCGGCCAGAATGCCTGGCCCGCCGTGCAGGCCAGCGTTGCCGCCTGCTGGATCAACATGTTGCCCTTGCTGGTGTTCGGTTTGATCTATCTGGTGCTGGCGGTGACGGCGGTCATTCCGCTTGGGCTGGGTTTGCTCGTGCTGGGGCCGGTCACCGTCTGCGCGGTTTACGTCAGCTATCGGGAGATATTCGAAGAAACGCCGGCGCCGGGTGTCAGGCTGGCTAAATAGCGGGCAGGGGTTTTTACGGTTCCTCTGCTCGGAAAAGAGAGGCGGCACGCGCCGGGGTGGTTTGAACTCAATTCAGATCAAGGGCGTATTGCTTGAGATCCTTCAGCGAGACCACTTCCAGCGCCGCCTCGTGAGTCGCCGCCAGCAGCACGCGCGGCGCCATGCCGGCGTCCAGCGCTTCCTTCCAGCGGGCGGCGCACAGGCACCAGC
>JBATDL010000073.1:0-1606 GCA_049663445.1 Candidatus Competibacter sp. | reverse complement strand
GCGATACGCCGCGCCATTGATCGCCTGCTCCATCACCCCTCGGAGTCACGACCCTCGTGAGTGCAATCCCCCTGCATCCCAGCTTGCAAAAACTGGCCGCCGCGAACCGCCGCCGCCTGCGTCTGCTAGGTTTGTTGTTCTTTATGGTCATGGCCGGCGTTCTGGTATTCATGATGAGCTTCGCCCTGACCTACCGCGATATGCTCAACCTGTTGATTTTCGCGGTTGCGGGTCTGGTGATGTTGCCGGGAATGGCGCTGGTGGGCGGTTTACTGTGGCATCTGGAGCGCCGGCAGACGCGGCGTTTGGGCGCGGCCAATCAAATATTGCGGGAGAGCGCGTCGCTGAATGCCCGACTGGCGCCAACCGGCCTGGCTACCCGCATCGGGACACTGGTGGCGGTGCGGCCCGAAACACGAACCAGGTCACCGTCGGCCGAAGCGGTTTTTGCGCTGCTCGACCCGGCCCAGCGTTGGGATCGCGCGTCGCGGTCCGAGCTGACGGCTCAGTTGTATTGCGCCCAGTTGGAGCCTGGTCAGGAACTGGTCGCGCTTCGAGACAACGGCGACGCCTTGCTGGGCAAGCTGGTCGCTCTGGACAGCTACCGCCGCCAGACGACATGGATGACGGCGGCGGCGCTGGGCCTGATCGCGCTCGGAATGGTGGTGTTGGCGGTGCTCGCGGCCGGCGACTATCGGGACTATCAACGACTCGACCAGGCCCGACAGAGCGCCGTCGCCAGCGAAAACTGGCCCCGGACGGCGGGCTCGGTGCGCGAGGGCTCGGTGACCACCCTGCGGATTCCCCAAGGGAAAAGCTCGGTGACCGGCTATCGGGCGCACGTCGAATTCGAGTACGTCGTGGTGGGAACCGCCTATCGCGGCGACCGCCTGAATTTCTGCCAGCCGCCCAGCCTGGAAAGGCAAGCGGCCGAAGCACGACTGGCCCGGTATCCAGCCGGAGCGCCGGTCGAGGTCCGTTACGATCCGGCCGACCCGGCCCGCAGCGTGCTGGAGCCCGGCGGTGCCGGAGAATGTGAGTCGCCGTTGGAAACGGCGTGGCGGGACATGCTGTTGCTGCTTGGGTTGATCGGGTTTTTGGCACTGGCCGGTGTGGCGGCGGTCTGGGAATTTCGCAAGCAGCGGCGAGTATTTCGCATCTGGGCAAAGCCCCACTGAGTAACTTACCATCAAGCCTGAAAATCATGCAGGAATGGGTTAAAATGCACTACACCCATTTCCGGGTTGAGACAGAATTCGTATGCAATATGAGACTCAACCAGACCCTTTTAGCCGGAGTCGAACGCTTGCGCCGCGCCATCTGAGCCTTGCCTTTAAATTCCCGCTGTTTGTGCTGGCGTTGTTGCTTGCGGTGATCTGGGGGTTGGCCCTTTTCGCCGATTTTTCCCTCAAGCATCATCTGGAACGCCTGCTGGCCGCTCATCAGCTTGCAGCCGTTTCGGTCATCGCGGAAAGCCTCGACCAAGGAATCCGCCTGCGTGTTCAGTTGATCGACGACCTGGCCCAAGCCGCCGGTAAACGGGATTTGTACAGTTTGCCGGAGCAACTGGACGCCTTTCTGCAAGACCATCCAGCCATCGCCACAC
>JBATDL010000072.1:0-2780 GCA_049663445.1 Candidatus Competibacter sp. | reverse complement strand
CCCGGCCAACTGCGGCCAGGGACCCGGCTGGCGGACCTCCGTCGGCTGGAACCGGTAGCCATTCACATCCACCATCTCCCGCTCGCCCCAGTACCCGAAAGCGACGCGCTCGCGCAATGTGATTTCCACCGTGTCGGGCCACCCACGCCGCACCGCGACATCCTCGACCCAGGGATTGGCCACCAGCTCCGCGTGCAGGGCGTCCAGATCGGCATTGAAAAAGTTCTGGCCCAGATAGCCACGCACGATCGGTTGAAAATCATCCTCGGCCAGATTGCGCAGATCACCCTCGATACGGATCTGGCGTAGCGGAAACGCGCCGGGCTCGCGCAATTTCTCGCTCGCGAACCGCACGCCGAAACCCACCGCCGCCAGTACCAGCGCCACGCCCAGCCAGCGCAACGGCAACCTCCAAACCGCTTTCCATGCCCCCGAGGAAACCGGGGGTTCGCGCCTGAGCGCCGTCGCGCCCCGGCGGCGCTGGCGATATCCGAACCGCATCCCGCCTCCCGCTCAGTCCGGCCGCGCCAGACTGGTCTCCAAAATCCGCCAGACCAAATCCTCGAAGTCGAATCCGGCCACCCGCGCCGCCATGGGCACTAGACTGTGATCGGTCATGCCGGGTACGGTGTTGACCTCCAGCAACCAGGGCTGGCCCCCAGCATCCACCATCAAATCGACCCGGCCCCAGCCGGCACCGTCCACCGCAGCGAAAGCCTGCCGCACCAAGGTTTGCAGTTCCGCCTCCCGTGCTTCGGGCAGGCCGCAGGGACAGAGATAGCGGGTATCGTTGGCGTGGTACTTGGCCTCGTAGTCGTAGAAGACGCGAGGGGTCTCCATCTGGATCAGCGGCAGCGCCGCGCCACCCAGCAACGCGCCGGTGTATTCCTGGCCTTGAATCCACGGTTCCACCAGCACCAGTGAATCACAGGCGGCGGCCTGCTCCCAGGCGGCCTGGAACTGATCCGGGGCATCGACCCGGCTAATACCGATACTGGAGCCCTCGCGGGAAGGTTTCACCGCCAGCGGGAAGCCCAGTTCCCGCGCGGCATCCGCCAGCTCCGCTGCACTCTCCACCAATCGCCAGGGCGGCGTTGGCAGTCCCGCACCTTGCCAGATCTGTTTGGTGCGCAGCTTGTCCATCCCCAGCGCCGAGGCCAGCACACCGCTACCGGTATAGGGTAGGCCCAGAATCTCCAGCGCCCCCTGAATGACGCCATCCTCGCCACCGCGCCCGTGCAGGACGATAAAGGCCCGGTCGAAACCACCGCCGGACAACACCTGCAAGATCTCGCGGTCAGCGTCGATGCCGTGGGCGTCCACGCCGCGCGCCCGCAGCCCCGCCAACACCGCCTGACCGCTCCTGAGCGATACGGCTCGTTCAGCCGACCAGCCGCCCATCAGCACCGCGACCTTGCCGAATTCCGCTGGGTCGTTCACCACGCGCCGTTGTATCTGTTGCATCCGCATTCTCCACTTCGAAGTGGGTGGTCAATACCACCCCCTGAATCCGAACCCTAAACCGGCAGACCGTCGCGACCCAGTTGCACCGCCATGGCCCCGATATCGCCGGCCCCCATCAGCAGCAGCAGGTCGCCGTCGCACAGCAGGCCGGGCAGCACCGCCGGCAAATCGGCGGTTTGTTCGACGAAGATCGGATCGACCTTGCCGCGCACCCGGATCGCCCGGCTCAGGCTGCGACCATCAGCGCCGGCAATCGGTTTTTCCCCGGCGGGATACACGTCCAACAGGATGAGCGTGTCCACCCCGGACAGCACTTGGGCGAAGTCGTCGAACAGATCGCGGGTGCGGCTGAAACGATGCGGCTGGAAGGCCAGCACCAGCCGCCGTTGCGGCCAAGCGCCTCGCACCGCTTCCAGCACCACCTGAATCTCGCGCGGGTGATGGCCGTAATCATCCATCAGCGTCGCGTGCCCGCCGTCGGGCAGGACCAGCTCGCCGTGCTGCTGGAAACGCCGGCCGATACCCTGGAAATTCAGCAGCGCACGGCGGATGGCGGTTTCCGCCACCCCCAGTTCGCGCGCGACCGCGATCGCCGCCAGCGCATTCAATACACTGTGTCGACCCGGCAGATTCAGGGTGACCGGCAGCGGCGTGCTCAGGCCGGGCAGATGCGCCAGAAAGCGGGTACGCAGTCCTTCCTGAACGATATCGCTGGCGCGGGCGTCGCAATCCTCGCCGGTACCGTAGGTCAGTGCCGGCCGGCTCAAGCGCGGCAGGATCGAACGCACCTGGGGATCGTCGGCGCACAATACCGCCAGCCCGTAGAACGGCAGGTGATGTAGAAACTCGACGAAGGCTTCGCACAGCCGCTCGAAATCACCGCCGTAGGTGGCCAAGTGATCGGCGTCGATATTGGTCACCACCGCCAGCATCGGCTGCAAAAACAGAAACGAGGCGTCGCTTTCGTCGGCCTCGGCCACCAGATAGCGTCCGGCGCCGAGCCGGGCATTGGCCCCGGCGCTGTTCAACCGCCCACCAATCACGAAGGTCGGGTCCAACCCGCCCTCGGCCAGCAGGCTGGCGATCAGGCTGGTGGTGGTGGTCTTGCCGTGCGTTCCGGCCACGGCGACCGTGTTTTTCAACCGCATCAGCTCGGCAAGCATTTCCGCGCGCCGCACGACCGGGATGCGGCCTTCCAGAGCAGCGACGACTTCTGGATTGTCACGCTTTACGGCGGTCGAAGTTACGACCACCGCCGCATCGGCGACGTTCTGTGCGGCGTGGCCGATCATCACTTTGATCCCGCGGCTTCGCAG
>JBATDL010000071.1:0-6218 GCA_049663445.1 Candidatus Competibacter sp. | reverse complement strand
TCAACCGCCTCAACCGCCTCAACCGCCTCAACCGCCTCAACCGCCTCAACCGCCTCAACCGCCTCAACCGCCTCAACCGCCTCAATCTTCCCAATCACAATTCGGCGGAGATAATTCATCATCTTATCGGGAATCTGACGTACATCTGATAGCCAACTTGCGTTCATAATAATGCCTCATCCATGTAAGAACCCTCGGTAAAGCCGAGGGCTTTAGTGTGGGAGCGCACCAAGGCGCCATCAAATCATGTACCACCGAAGGTGACAAGATCCATTGGTGATTAAGTGCCTACTCGGCTGGAAAAATGCTTGCCACCACCTCGACTCTGTCATTGGAAAACTGCTCAATACGTTATCGGAAGTTAAGATGCAGCCATCACTGCTCATCTTGTTGAAAAATCGCGCCCGCCACAGGAAAAAATTCACGCGATCTTAGTAAATATAATTAATTAATTCTCAATGATTTATTTTTAATTATCTTGCTAATAAACCGCAACGGCGTCGTCACCTTCCAAGAGGTGGATGCGCGTAGATCGTTTACTGTCGCGTGTAGCATTGCACACTGATCTCCAAGATCCTGGTAATTTCTTTGGCAGTTATCAAGCTCGGTTTGGTATTTATAAACCAAAGTTTCCAATCGTTTCTGCTCCTCTTCTAGATTGGCCAAATCATGCCTGCATCTAGCAAGCTCCATATCAAGCCGTTCCATCTCCACTTGTCGCCAAGTCCGTTCATTCTTCAGCTCTTGCAAGGCATCAAGATACTCACTCACTTGTCGCCGAACAAATCGTTGTTGCGGATATTCCGTGGCGAGAATCTGTTTCAGAATTTCCAGCAAGTCGGCCCGACTCAAATTATCCAGATAGGTTTCTAGCTTTAGAGAGGGAGGATAGTAGTATCCTCGTAGCATCAGCCCAATCTCGGCTGCTGGAGAAACGGATGTGCTCTTAGCTAGCTGAAGTGGCTTAGTATATCGCCGCAAATAGTCCTCAGGCACCATTACTCTATTTCCCTCCAATTTTACGATAGTTATGCTCAAACCATAAAATAAAAGTGAACTCACCCCAAAATTGGAGCGAGTTTTCCACAATACCCGAGCGAAGTTTTATCGTTTATTCAGGCACGGAACGCTTTCCATTCGCTGTAAATATCGAGGCCATCCGCCTGATTTAACTAGCTGGAATGCTTACGGCGGCATGAAAATATGTTATTGCCGCTTTGGGCCGGCGGATGGCCTTGTTGGATTTATTCCAGAACCATTCGAGCATTAATCGCTTGCAGTGGACGATTATTGGGATGATGTATTGTATGCGCGAACTTTTCAATCTGCTCCTTGGAAACGGTATCAACCTGTTTCATGACCAGCCACCAAACGCCCTCGGAGCACGGTGGGGTGGTTAGCGAGCCATTAAATCGATAGTAGTCATGCTGTTGGGGTAGCAGAATACCGGCATCGACCATCGACTCCAACGCTTGGTGATCACCAGCCTGCTCGGGCATTCGCGCCCAAGCCTTTTCCAATTCGGCGTTTGCTTTTCCTTCACTAAACATCACCGCAATGACTGCAAGATTACCTTCTTGGTCCGCGTGTACAAAATGTGCTTCCATAGGATAGGAACGGCCCTCGATCGTATTCTCGCTCGGTGAGTGAAAATGAAATTGCTTTAATTCGAATGTGTGCCCACTGACATCGATCATGCTACCCAGTTCATAGTTGACTTGGATGGTATGGCCATTATTGACTATTTCGTTACCTCCAGCTTTGTAATTGATCTTGATCTCCGCAAGGTTGCCATCAATCATTCCCGTGAGATTGACAGGAGATTGATTCTTGCCGGTGGAACAGGTGGAGAACTCCTTTGCCAACTTACCCCAGTGCTCCGGGCCTTCGGGACCCGAATATGACCAATGCGCCTTGTCCTCAGCAATAGCCGATACCGAAAGGCACATTCCGGCAAGCAGCAATGATGTAGCGATACTTGTTTTCATTACGTTGGACTCCTCACTTTGAAGTACTGGTTATAGAATCCGACGCCTCACATCGGCGCCAGTAAGGAAATAAAGCGACGAGGCATGATGAGCGCCGCTTTTTTAATCCACCGAAGATAATATCAGACTCAAGGTCAGTGATGATACGATGAGCTATTTCTGTACTTGTGCTGGCAACATTTCTTCAAAAACAGGAACACTTTCGTCCATGAAATCCCATGCTGGTCTTCTTTTGTTATAGACAATGGCATTTGGTTTGAACCATGAACTATCGTCTAGAGTGCCCGCCGAAACACTGATGATGTTTGTGTTTGCACTACTTGTACCAAAAAGGCGGCTACCGCATTTTGGACAAAAATAACGCGTAATTATCGTGCCGGTGTCTGCTGTTGAGTCATAGCGACTTGTTTCACCTTCGATGTGAGCGGTATCTTTAACGAAAAAAGCATTCGATGAGTGCCCGGTTCCAGTCAACCTCCGACAATGATCGCAGTGGCATTACCCCATTCGAAGTGGGTCTGAAGAAATCGTATATTTCACGTTTCCGCACAAACATTGGCCTGTCGCAAAGTATTGCTCTGACATTTCATCTTTCTCCTGTTTTCTAACAATCACCGAATTTAATCATTATTCAGGATGTTACTATCTTTATTTCTGTTCAAGAAGATTCTTGTCTAGGTTGTGCTTCTGTTGGTTGTTTTCCAAATGTTACTCCTTGCTGCGCGGCTATTAAATTAGCTTTGATCTGTTCTCTAGCGACGATGGACGATTTTTGGTGCTCTAAGAGTTTTTCAGCTATTGCCAGTTTATATCCAGCTGTCTGTGCATCTGCTTCTTTCGCTAAGATCTCAACTATATCTGCGATTCTATCCATAAAATTAGAGTTATTTTTAGCCTCCTCTAAGGACACTTTTTCAGCTATAACTTCTGGCCGCGCCTGGATCAAGTTTATAGCAGCGCTGTTTATATCATTTTGCCAAGACATCATTTTGTCTTTTATCTCGCTCAATATCCTGTCGGCCTTGTCCGCTTGCCGATCAGCCAAACGCCAGAACACTATAGCGAGAAGGAGACTAATGATCGATGCCATCGTGCCAACGGTATTTAGGTCTATGTTCATCTATTATCCTAATAAATGATTTATAGCTTCTGGATAATATTCTAACTTTCACACAAGGCGCTCTTTCACCTCAACTCTAAATCAACTACCCCGTCGCCTGCAACAACACTCTCGGCGGTGAGCCGGCTTGAGATCGGCTTGAATGGCTCGGGTCAAGTACATTCCACCACCAAAAGCATATACTGCAAGTAGGCATTTTTCCTGGAATCCCCGCCATGCGCCCCATCACCCACGACCTGCTCACCCGCGAAGTCACCGCCTGGCACCAGCAGGGACTCATCGACCGGCCGCTGTTGGAAACCCTGCTACCACGCTACGAATCCCCTGGCCGCTTCCTGGCCGCACTATTGAAATGGCTGGGGCTGTTCGCCATTTTTCAACTGGGGCTGGCGGTACTCGCCTTCATTGCCATGGCCTCGGAATCGGCCCTGCTGGCGGCGGTACTACTGGCGGCGGTCAGCGCGGGGCTCTGGTACTTCGGAGTGCAATTCGCCACCGATCCCCGGCAACCCCACCCCTTCACCGGCTCGGTGCTGATCACCGCCAGTTTGGCGGCGACGTTCGGCGTCTTCGTGCTGCTCCAGATCGCCCTGCTGGGCGACAGTGGCGCCGAACGGAACGTTCCGCTCATCCTGCTGCTCACCGGCGTACTCGCCACCCTGACCGCCTATCGCTATCACCTGCGCTGGCCGCTGTTGCTGGGGTTGCTGCTGTTCTTCCACGGACTGGGCGCCTGGCACGCCTATGGCGGACACGGTACCTATTTCGCCCACATCCAGGACGAACGCTTGATGGCGGTCGCCGCCCTGATCACGATCCTACTGGGCCTCTGGCACGAACGGCGCTTGGAACTCGGTCCCCTGCGGCGCTGTATCGGCTTCGGCGGGTTATACCTGATCTTTGGACTGCTGTACCTGAACCTGTCCCTGTGGTTTCTCACCCTGCCACGCCGACCGCTGGATTGGGTGCTGGTGTTCACCGCCGCTGGCATCGCCCAAATCATCGCCGGCGCCCGCCTACACGACGCGCGCTTCACCGGCTTCGGCATCGTGTTCCTGGCCATCGATCTGTACACCCGCTACTACGAACGCTTCTGGGATTCGCTCTCGCTTGGCCTGTTTTTCCTGCTCGGCGGCGCGCTGGCGATGGCGTTCGGCTATGCCTGCGAGCGTTGGAGTCAAGCCGCCCCACGGGAGTGGCAACCATGAACCCGTCATCCCGTAACCGCCGGGTCCGCCGGGAACTGGACGAACTGCTCCGCAACGGACTGCTGGACGCAGCGCGACACGCCCAACTGAGTGCCCGCTATCCGCTCGAAGGCTGGGACTGGCGTTCGCTGGGACGCTGGTTCCTGCTTTTCGGAGCGATCAGCGTCATGGCGGGACTGGTCATTCTTGGCCGGACCCTGTTCGATTTCACCCTGGAAAAGCTGGCGGTCTTGGTGGGCGTGGCGACCGTCGCCAGTTTCGGCGGCGCGCAATGGCTCAAGCGCACCCGCACCGGCCTGGTTCTGACCGCATCCAGCCTGGAGCTGCTGGGCGGTTTGCTGCTGATCGGCCTGACGTTCAACCTGGGTGCGATCTTTTCCACCGGCTCCGGCAACTGGCCCGCCTTGTTATTGATTGATCTGCTGCTGTTACTTGCCCTCAGCTACGCGCTCAACAATCCGCTGCTGCTGGTACTCAGTGCCGTGGTGTTCTTCGGTTGGTTCGGCGGCTTTACCGGCTATGCCTCCGGCTGGGGCGCCTACTGGTTTGGGATGAGCTACCCGCTGCGCTTCCTGGCGGCGGCGCTGGCGATCATCGCCATCGCCGTCATTCACCAGCAGAGCGAACAAGGACCACTCGCGCCCTATCGGGGATTTTTCAAAATCTGGTTGTCTGGGGGACTGTTCTTCGCCGAAATGGCGCTGTGGCTGCTGTCGCTGTTCGGCAATTTCGACCTGGAAAGCCATCGCTGGCATTTGGGCGGCGCCGCCGAACTGGCGCTGTTCAACCTGCTGTGGGCGGGTCTAAACGGAATGCTGATCTGGCTGGGCGCACGGCTGGCGATGCGGATGCTGACCGGCTACGGCGCGACCTTCCTGATCATTCAAATCTATACGCTGTTCTTCGCCCATCTGGCCGAAGATCTGGGATGGTTTCTCAGCCTGCTGATCACTGGTGGCGGCGCGCTGGCGCTGACGTTCTGGCTGGAACAGCGGCGGCGCGGGGCTTCGTAAGCTCTGGCCCGACTCTATGGGTAAACTATGCGGGGGGTCAGACTGAGGAGTGGGAATGGCAGGCTTGGCCAAAGCGTAAAAAGCCTGGCTACGAGACTTTCCGGAGCTGCCGAATGGATTCCCGCACACCTCACCACCAACCCCTCTCCCTCAAGGGGAGAGGGGAATTTTTGTACCGCATTTACAGACGTCGCCGCCACAACCTCCCTCGTAATCCACCCATCAGCCAAGCCAGCACGGTCGCCAGCACAGTCAGGATCAGCGGGTGCAGAGTTGGGATACCGACCGCGCCTGGGTTCCCGGCCGTGGCGCTGATCGTAACTGATACGTTGTTATCGTCTCCCAGGTTGCCATTGCCATTCCGATCCCAGTAGGCAGCTGCGGTATTACTCGCCGTGGTGACGCCCGTGTCGAGATGGGTCTGGAATACGATCACCACTTCGTTTTGCGCCTGCCCTTCGTTGGTCGCGCCGGGATCGGGAGCAATGCTGCCTTCGTAG
Organism: Candidatus Competibacter sp.; assembly: GCA_049663445.1. GTDB lineage: Bacteria > Pseudomonadota > Gammaproteobacteria > Competibacterales > Competibacteraceae > Competibacter. The sequence goes on along the minus strand of JBATDL010000071.1, from coordinate 389 downwards.
ACGATCTGGTTTGGCGGGTTTTGTACCGTCGCGGGCTCCAAGCAGGCGGTGACCGTCGAGGTTCCGGTCGGCGTGCACTGCAAGCTGCCTGTAACGTAGGTAGTCCCTGCGGGGATGGGATCGACCACCCGGACGAGATTGGCTGCCGTATTGCCGCTGTTGATCCAAACCATCCGCCATTCCAGCACGGGCAAGCCAGCGGTATCGACCGTCTTACGGCCCGAGGGTGGGTCGAAGATACTCGGACCCGACAGGCTATCGCTGTCGGTCGCCGAGTTGTTGCCCGGAGTTGGGTCAGTGACGCCCCCCGGCGCCGAGACGGTCGCGGTATTACTCAAGGTTCCCGTGGCGCTCACTCCTATCGAACACGCCGCAGTGTAGGTCGCGCT
>JBATDL010000070.1:0-7718 GCA_049663445.1 Candidatus Competibacter sp. | reverse complement strand
CCGACCAGGACTTCAGACGCCTTCGATCTTCACTGCCACCGGCTTGATTTCCTGACCATCGACCCAGACGTGTAGCGCACCCTTGTTGATGCTGGCCTTGACTTCCAGTTTCTGGACTGGGTTGCCGCCCTTCAGCGCGGTGATGCGGTTGTGGTGGCAGTAAAGCTTGGCGTAACCAGGCTGGTCAGCGGTGGCGATTTCGACGGTGATATAGGAGCGCTTGATTTCCTTGCCGTTGACGCTCAAGTGCAGCATGCCGTCGAGCCGGACCTGCATGTCCTGTTGAAAGGCTTTCACGCCGTGCAGCATCGCCTGAGCTTGGCCGTGCTCCAGGGTGATGAAGGTTCTTTTGGCCACGATCCCAAGGCATTTGGGGCGACGTACCTCGACGAGTTTATTGGGGAAGTACAGGGCGTGGTTTCTGATATGCACCAGGCTGCCGCTGCCGGCGTCCGTCATCAGCCCGTCGCCGCCGACGCAGATACCGATGTGGGTGATGGTGCCCTGCGCGTAACCCGAGTAGGTGTCGATAAAGAACAGCAGATCGCCCGGTCGCATCAGGTTGGCGGCGATGGCGGGGCCGATCGGGTCACCCGCCAGGCTGTCGGCGAATAGTTCGCCGACCGGGTAGCCGGTGTAGGGAGTTCCCATCGCTCGGTAACGGTCGGCCATGACGACGGGCATTTCGCCGGCTTCGCCCAGCGCGGCCCTGAATACGTAGCGCACGAAGGCGGCGCAGTACGGTCCAGACCCGCCGTAGCCGGCGGTATTGAAGTAACATCCTTGCCAGGATTTCGCTTCCTTGACGACTCGCTCGACGTTGTCGTTCATGTTTTGTTCCCCTTGGCCCGATAGCGCGGCTCCGATGATACCGGGTGAAACGGCACGGTCACCTTTCCTTTACCGCAGACCTTCATCCTGATGACTACGGTCATCCACGCTCGAAATTTTTCTCTGAGGATGTACTGAAATTATAGACTTGGAGATACTGTTAAGGTGGTTTCCAAGTAGCGGGCGAAGGCGAAATGGGATGTTTTCAATACCTCGGCGACGCGACCATTGAAGCGTCCGGCCCCGTTGGGTTGCGGGTGCTTGGGCTTGGAACCGTCATCAGTCGGCCGGTAGCCGGTTTCAGCACTCCGACCGCCCGCGAGTAGACACCCCAATTACAGCACCACCGGCTCCGGCTCCAGTTCGATGCCAAACGCCGCCTGCACCGACTCCTGAATTGCCCGAGCCAGCCGCAGTACATCCGCGCCGCACGCCCCACCGCGATTGACCAGCACCAGCGCCTGCTTTTCGTAAGCTCTCACCGGTCCGAGATCGCGCCCCTTCCAACCGCAGCATTCGATCATCCAGCCAGCAGCCAGTTTCACTGTCCCGTCCGCCTGCGGGTAGTGTGGTAACTCGGGAAACCGTGCCGAGAGGCGAGCAAAGGTTGTTGCGTCCACCACCGGGTTCTTGAAGAAACTGCCGGCATTGCCCAAGCACACCGGGTTCGGCAGCTTACGGGAGCGGACCGCCATCACCGCATCGGAAATCTGCCGCGCCGTCGGGTTGGCGATTCGCCGTTGTTCCAGCTCCCGTGCCAGTTCGGCGTAACGGATTTCCGGCCGCCAGTGTTTCGGCAACCGGAAAGTCACGTTGCTGATCAAATAGCGCCCGGCCGCTTCCCGTTTGAACACGCTGTCCCGGTAGCCGAACCGGCAGGCGGCGTGGTCGAACGTTACCGTCGCGCCGCTCTCCAGATCCACCGCCTCCAACTGCTGAAACCGTTCCGCCATTTCCAGGCCGTAAGCGCCGATGTTCTGGATCGGAGCCGCACCGACCGTGCCGGGAATCAGCGACAGGTTTTCCAGACCTGGCCAGCCGTGTTCCAGCGTCCAGCGCACGAAATCGTGCCAATTTTCGCCCGCGCCCGCGCGCACGATCCAGGCATCGCTCTCCTCCGCCAGCAACTCCCGCCCCGGAATCCGCACATGCAGCACCAGCCCCTCGAAATCACCGGTCAGAATGACATTACTGCCGCCACCCAGCACGAAGCGCTGCAAATACCGCCATTCGAGCGTGGTGGCCAACGCGGCGAGCTGGGCTGGTGTCTCGACGGCGGCAAACCAAGCGGCGCGGGCTGGCAATCCGAAGGTATTGAAGGATCGCAGTGCCACGTTGCGCGATAAAACAGCGGTTGACTGACTCATGAAAGACCGGTTTGGCAAGCTGAAAATACAAAATGTAACCCCTTCTGGCGCATATGAAAATGCGAGCAACAAAAAACCCGCCGTTCAGGCGGGTTTTGGGGATCCGGTCGGGTTCAGGCCGCCACCGGCAGCGCGGCCCGCAATTTTTTCATGGCATTGGTTTCCAACTGGCGGATGCGTTCGGCCGATACCTTGTATTCTGCGGCCAGCTCGTGCAGGGTCGGCTTGTCGTCGTTCAACCAACGGCGCTGCACGATGTCCCGACTACGCGGGTCCAGCCGCTCCAGCGCCGATCCGAGCTGGCTGACGGTTTGATCTTCCCAGTCCTCTCGCTCCAGCCTCTCCGACGGATCGGCCTGTTCATCGCGCAGGTAAGCCGAAGGCGCATAGCTTTCGGACTCGTCGTCCCCGTCGGTTTCCGGTGTCGGATCGAACGAGACATCGTGACCGCTCAAACGCGATTCCATCTCCAGCACGTTGTCGGGGCTGACGCCCAACTCGCGGGCAACCGTGTTCACTTCCTCGTTGTTCAGCCAGCCCAGCCGCTTCTTGGAACCGCGCAGCTTGAAAAACAGTTTGCGCTGCGCCTTGGTGGTGGCCACCTTGACGATTCGCCAGTTGCGCAGGACAAATTCGTGGATTTCCGCCCGAATCCAATGCACGGCGAACGAGACCAGCCGCACGCCGTGCGCCGGATCGAAACGCCTGACCGCTTTCATCAGGCCGATGTTGCCTTCCTGGATCAGATCGCCCAGTGGCAGGCCGTAACCCAGGTAGCCGCGCGCGATATGCACCACAAAGCGCAGGTGCGCCACGATCAGGTGTTGCGCCGCTTCCAGGTCGTTGCGCAGCCGCAGCCGCTGAGCCAGATCCTGTTCTTCCTCGGCGCCTAACATCGGCACCTGGCTGACCGCCTGGATGTAACTCTCCAGACTGTCGACCGGTACCGGCAGATTTCGCATGCGCGGAACCAGTGCAGTCGTTGTCATCTTCATTCACTCCTACCCTTGCAGAATGTTCATTATTGGTAATTTTAGCACTCGCGGCCTGGGAGTGCCAAAATTACTAAAAAGTTCCCGCGCCGCCGCACCGTATCCTCAAGCACCGGCTTCTTCGTCCAGCAGGGCAGCGACGAATTCATCGGCGTCGAACGGCCGTAGGTCTTCGATGCTCTCGCCGACGCCGATGAAGCGGATCGGCAGGCCGAGCCGGCGGGCGATGGCAAACACGATGCCACCCTTGGCGGTGCCGTCGAGCTTGGTCAGGATCAGACCGGTCACGCCGACCGCTTCGTGGAATTGCACGGCTTGATTCAGCGCGTTCTGGCCGGTGCTGGCATCTAGCACCAGCAACACTTCGTGCGGGGCCGTGGCATCGACCTTGCCGGAGACCCGTTTGATCTTCTTGAGTTCCTCCATCAGGTTCGCCTGGGTGTGCAGCCGGCCGGCGGTATCGGCGATGACCACCTCCACTGCCCGGGCCTTGGCAGCTTGAATGGCATCGTAGATCACCGACGCGGCATCGGCGCCGTTGTGCTGGGCGATGACCGGAATGCGATTGCGCTCGCCCCAGACCTGCAACTGCTCGATAGCGGCGGCGCGAAAGGTATCGCCGGCTGCCAGCAGCACCGAATGCCCGTCGTCTTGCAGCTTTTTGGCCAGTTTGCCGATAGTGGTGGTCTTGCCGGCCCCATTGACCCCGACCGTCAGAATAACGTAAGGCCGGGATTCGCTGGGTTGCCACGGCTGCTGGCAGGGGGTGAGGATGTCCAGCAGTTCCTCGCGCAGCGCTTGCAGCAGCGCCGACACATCGCGCAGTTGCTGGCCTGAGACCCGCTCACCCAATCTCTTGATCAGATGATTGGTCACGTCCACGCCGACATCGGCCAGCAGCAGGCGGTTTTCCAGTTCCTCCAGCACCTCGTCGTCCAGCTTACGGCCGGCGAACAGGCCGGACAGCCCTGAAACCAGGCTTTGGCGGGTGCGCCGCAACCGGTCGCGCAAGCGGGCGAAACGTTCGAGCTTGGGCTCGGTGGACTCGATCGTCGCCTCGGGCGCGCGGTCCTTGCGGAACGGGAGGTGAATCGGGCGGTTCAGAACTTCGAACAGGCTGGCTTTCTTGTGATCCGGCGTTTCGGGCACGGCAGGAGGAGTGGCGTCGTGCTTGGAATCAGGCATGAGTAGGGTCCAAGGAAAAAGTTAGCGCGGTTGTGGCAGTGGGTTATATATATCAGGGCTGCGACCAAGTTGAACATGACGGGGCGGCTCCTGCCTGGACAAAGCGCAGCCTCCCCAGCAAAGCAATGATCATCGCCGGTAAATACTGAAGTGGCGGGCGAGCTGAGCCAGGGGGCTTGGGCATCGTTTACCAGGTGCGCCATCGGGAACTGGACACGGTCTTCACCCTGATGAAGCTGTTTCTCTCCTGCTCCCTCATTCCAGCAAGCGCACTGCTTCGCCCAGAGGGCAGGCGCGAATGGCCTCGGCCAACAGGGCAATCACGCGCTGGCGCGGGAAGCTCTTGCGCCAGGCCAGCGCCACCACCCGGGTTGGCGCCGGGGCCTCGAACGGCCGGACACTGAGTAGATCGCTGGGATAGGCGTAGCCGTTGACCGAGGTGTAGGGCAGCACCGTGATGCCGATCCCGGTGGCCACCATCAGCCGGATGGTTTCCAGCGAGCTGCCCTCCAGGGTTCTTTGCATGTTGTCCGAGGTCACGCTCAGTCGGTTGCACTCCGGACAGAACCGCAACACTTGGTCGCGGAAACAGTGGCCGGGACCCAGCAGCAGCAGATCCTGCCGGGCCAGGGTGGCGGCATCAACCTGTGTCGCCGCCTCCAGTGGGTGACCGAGTGGCATCAGCACCACGAATGGTTCCTCGTACACCGCTTGCGTCGCCACCCCCGGCTCGTCGAACGGCAACGACAGGATCAGCACGTCCAGATCGCCGGCCTTGAGCCGTGCGCCCAGCAGCGCCGTATAGCTTTCCTCGATTTGCAAGGGCATGTTGGGCGCGCGGCGGTGCAGCCGTGGGATCAGCTGCGGTAGCAGGTAGGGGCCGATGGTGTAGATAACTCCCAGCCGCAGCATTCCGGCCAGCTCATCCTGGCCCTGGCTGGCGAGCTGCCTGATGACGGCGGCTTCCTCCAGCACCCGCTGGGCTTGTTCGACGATGCGCCGGCCGATGGGCGTCACCGTCATTTCGCCGGGGCCACGTTCGAACAGGGTCACGCCCAGTTCGTCCTCCAGCTTGCGCACCGCCACGCTCAGCGTGGGCTGGCTGATGTGGCAGGATTCAGCGGCGTGGCCGAAATGCCGTTCGCGGGCGACCGCGACGATGTAGCGCAGTTCGTTCAAAGTCATGGCGATAACACTCGCGGCAGCCGGCGGGCGGGCGAGCTCAACCCCCGGCCATCATGGACATAAATCGTGATTGCGTGTAGCTTATGCGCGTTTTCCGCGCCCCGTGCGGGCCGCCGCGCAACCCAGCGTTCAACACCTTGGTGGAAACCAAAACGAGAAGGAGGGTCCATGACCTACCAGCATATCCGCATTCCCACGAGCGGTGAAAAGATTACTGTCAAGGATGGCAAGCTGCACGTACCCGATCAGCCGATCGTCGGCTATGTGGAAGGCGACGGCATTGGCCCGGACATCACCAAGGCCTCCCTGCGGGTCTGGGACGCGGCGGTCGAGGAAGCCTACGGTGGCCAGCGCAAGATCAACTGGTGCGAAATCTTCTTGGGCGAGAAAGCCGCCGAGATTTACGACGGCAACTATTTCCCCGATGAAACCCTGGAAGCGATCAAGGAACTGGTCGTGGCCATCAAGGGCCCCCTGACCACGCCGGTCGGCGGTGGCTTCCGCTCGCTGAACGTGGCCTTGCGCCAGGATCTGGACCTGTACGCCTGCGTCCGGCCGGTGCGCTACTATCCCGGCGTACCCTCGCCGGTGCGCTTTCCCGAGAAAGTGGACGTCATCATCTTCCGCGAGAACACCGAGGACGTCTACGCCGGCATTGAGTACCAGTCCGGTTCGCCCGAGAACGTCAAACTGGCCAAGTTCCTGCGCGAGGAGATGGGTGCGAACTTCTTCGACGCCGCCGGCCTGGGCATCAAGCCGATCTCGCCGTTCGCCTCCAAGCGGCTGGTGCGCAAGGCCATCCAGTACGCGATCGACCACGGCCGCGACAGCGTGACCCTGGTCCACAAGGGCAACATCATGAAGTTCACGGAAGGCGCCTTCCGGAACTGGGGCTACGAACTGGCGCGCGACGAATTCCCGGATCAGACCATCACCGAGAACGACCTCTACAGCGTCTACGGCGGCAAACAACCCCCTGGCAAGGTGGTGATCAAGGACCGCATTGCCGACATCATCTTCCAGTTGCTGCAACTGCGGCCGGAAGAGTTCTCGGTGCTGGCCACCATGAACCTGAACGGCGACTACCTTTCCGACGCGGTGGCGGCGGAAGTGGGCGGCATCGGCATCGCGCCGGGCGCCAACATGGCCGACCACATTGCCGTGTTCGAGGCTACCCACGGCACCGCGCCCAAGTACGCCAATCTGGACAAGGTCAATCCCGGCTCGCTGATGCTGTCCGGCGTGATGATGTTGCAGTACATGGGCTGGAAGGAAGCCGCCGACCTGATCGAAACCGCGCTGACCCAGGTGATCGCCGATAAGACCGTCACCTACGACTTTGCCCGGCAGATGGATGGCGGCACCGAAGTATCGACCAGCAAGTTCGGCGACTTGATCATTGCCAAGATCAAGGCGCACGGCGTCACTCTGCGCGCCGAGGCTGAACAACGCCGTCGGGAACTCGAAGCCGATCGCCGTTCCCTGGAAGCCGAGCGCGTGGCCGATCCCCTGCAGGCGATGCTCGCGTCCGGCCGCATGCCGACCACGGTGGGCGGCATCATGTCGCCGGTGATCAACGTCAGGAACGACGAACTGGTCAACGTCGCCATGCACCAGATGATCGAAAAGGGCGTGAACGCGGTCATGGTCCAGCCCGACGCCAGCGGCCAATGGGGCATCATGACCGACCGCGACGTGCTCAAGAAGGTCATCAGCGCCAATCGCTCGCCGGCGCGTACCCAGGTCGGCGAAATCGCCACCCGGCCGCTGGTGACGGTCAAACGCGAGATGTCGCTGTCCGATGCTTCGCAGCGCATGGCCGAGGCCAATGTGCGCCGGGTGGTGGTCGAGATGGACGGCAAGCCGGTCGGCATGGTGACCGACAGCGACCTGTTCCGCACCGTGGAAGTGTTCGGCTGGGGCGAAGTCTGATCGCGGCCGGCTAACACGCCGGAACCAACGACGGCGCTCGCGCTACGATCCACGGGTCGGGCGCGAGTGCCGTTTTCGTTTGGATATTGGAGAACGGTATGACGACTGCTCCTTACCCTTCTGTCCCGTCACCGCACGCATGACTCTCAGCCTGCTCTTTGGCCTGATCGTCGGCTTTTCCCTGGGCCTGACCGGCGGCGGCGGTTCCGTGTTCGCCGTGCCGTTG
>JBATDL010000069.1:0-11044 GCA_049663445.1 Candidatus Competibacter sp. | reverse complement strand
AATTCACCGTGCCGAAACCCTTGATCCAGGTATCCCCCACCGGCCAGGACGGATAGATGAACCAATACAGAACTGCAAACACCGCAGTTCCGTAAAAAGACCATAACCACCAGCGGGGCAATGGATTGTTGTACTCTTGTAAGTCACCGTCCCAGGCATGGCCAGTTGTCTGCACCGCGCTGGATTGTTGCTGTACATTGGGGGTGTTGTCACTCATTGTCCATCACCTTACGGGATTGGGTTTCAATCCGCGCCCGTGGCAAGCTGCGGGCGAAATCGTGATGTTCGGGCTGCTGGGGTTCTTCCTCGTCAAACGGCATGTATTTATAGGATTCCAGCCGTTTGGCGCGCTGTCTGCCCGTGAAGACATAAATCAGGATGCCGCAAAAGGCCCCGAAAAACAGCACCAGCGCCAGTGGCTTGGAATTCTCCATGTGAGTGAACCATATCAGCCAGTCGAACATCAGGCAGAGGCTCCATCCGCCCCCCCGAGAGGGGGCGCGGTTTAGATCGTTAGCGGAACGTAGTGAAGTAGCCTTCGTCGTACTTGGTGAAATCCACCATGGTGCCCAATACCTGCAGGTATGCGACCAGCGCTTCCATCTCGGTGATCTGACCGGGAATACCGTCGAAATCCTTCTCTCGCGCCTGTTTCATCAGGCTGTCCTGCGCTTGGCTGATATCCAACTGGTCGGCGACCGTCTTGCCAAACCTGCCGACATTCGCATCGTATTCCTGCTGGGTAAGCGAGTACGGCACTCCGGTTACCCGCAGAGCGCTCATTCGAGCGGCCAAATCGGAATAATCCAGATCGGTCTCAAGCAACCATGGATAGTTGGGCATGATGGATTGTGGCACCACCGATCGCGGTGCCTTCAAGTGCTGCACATGCCACTGACTGGAATACTTGCCGCCTACCCGAGCCAAGTCGGGACCGGTACGCTTGGAACCCCACTGGAACGGATGGTCGTACTGCGATTCCGCCGCCAGCGAATAATGACCGTAGCGCAACCATTCATCGCGGAACGGGCGAATCTGCTGGGAATGGCACAGATAGCAGCCCTCCCGAACATAGATGTCGCGGCCGCGCATCTCCAGCGGGGTGTAGGGACGCACCCCGTCCACCTTCTCGACCGTCTCATTGATGTAGAACAGCGGGACGATTTCTACCAGGCCGCCGATGCTGATCACCAATAAGATCAGCACGATCATCAGGCCGGAATTGGTTTCGATATGTTCATGTCGCATCGCTGATTATCTCCGCTATCATCCGCTCAGGCTTTCGCCATTTTCGCGGCCAGCTTGGCCTCGATAGCCGCCTGCTCGCGCCGGGCCGTCCGCAGGGTCATCACCATGTTGTAAACCATGACCAACACACCGGCGACGAAGAACGCGCCGCCCAAGGCCCGCCACACATATGGGGTGTGCATGAACTCGACCGTCTCGATGAAGGTGTAGGCCAGGTTGCCGTAGTCATCGAAGCTGCGCAGCATCAGTCCCTGGCCGATGCCGGCGACCCACATCGAGGTGATGTACAGCACGATGCCGATGGTGGCTAGCCAGAAGTGGACATAGACCAGGGTCTGGCTATACATCTTGGCGCCCCACAACCGCGGGATCAGGTGATAGAAGGAACCGAAGGTGACCAGTGCCACCCAGCCCAGCGCGCCGGAATGTACATGGCCGATGGTCCAGTCGGTGTAGTGCGACAGGGCGTTGACGCTTTTCAACGACATCAGCGGACCTTCGAAGGTGGACATACCGTAGAACGACAGCGAGGTAATCAGGAACAACATGATCGGGTCGGAACGCAGTTTGTCCCAAGCGCCCGACAGGGTCATGATGCCGTTGATCATGCCGCCCCAGGAGGGCATCAACAGCAGGATGGAGAAGGCGGCGGCCAGAGTCGAAACCCAATCGGGCAGCGAGGTCCAATGCAAATGGTGACCACCAGCCCACATGTACAGGAAAATCAGCGCCCAGAAATGGATGATCGACAACCGATAGGAATAGACCGGTCGGCCGGCCTGCTTGGGCACGAAGTAGTACATCATGCCGAGGAAGGCAGCGGTCAGGAAAAAGCCCACTGCATTGTGGCCGTACCACCATTGAGTCATGGCGTCCTGCACGCCGGCGAACAGGCTGTAAGACTTGGTCAGGCTCACCGGCACCGCCAGGTTGTTGAAGATGTGCAACAGGGCGACGGCCAGAATGAACGCCAGATAGAACCAGTTAGCCACGTAGATATGCGGCTGACTGCGACGACGCAGCGTTTCCACATAGACCGCCAAGTAGGACACCCAGACCACGGCGATGGCAAGGTCCAGCGGCCATTCGAATTCCGCGTATTCACGGCCCTGCGTGATGCCCAGCATGTAGGTCAGCGCGCCCAGCGCCACGCCGCCGGCCCAACCCCAGAAGGTAAATTCGGCCAACCAGGGAAAGGCCAGCCGCGCCTGGGAAGTCCGCTGGACCACGTAATAAGAGGTGGCAAACAGCGCGCTGCCGCCGAAACCGAAGATCACCAGTGTGGTGTGAACCGGACGCAACCGGCCGAACGTCAGGGCGGGAATATCGAAATTGAGGAAGGGCCAAGCCAATTCGCTGGCGATGAAGACGCCGACACTCATGCCGAGCACCGCAAACACCATGGCCATGATGGTGAACTTGCGGACGATGTCGTAATTATATTGCTCGACCGGCAATGCTGAGCTTTGGGCCATTATCCAAGTCTCCTTAGCAAGCCATAAGTTAGAAGCTTTTCGGGTGTTTTCCGATGCTTGTAATTGTTGGTAAGCGGGTCCGGTGGGTCTGGACGGCGGTCTATTCTACTAATAACCAAAGGGTTTATTCAATCAGCATTAGCTAATATTGTGAAAAATAACAGCCCTTGGCGCCCCCGACCTTGAGGAAGCGGCTTGTTTTGGCGCTAGAACCACTCGAGCACGCGGGAGGAGTAGTGATCTACCATCAGCGCGGCGAACAGCCCGAACAGATAAACAATGGAAAACCCAAACGTCGGCAGGGCGAAACGATCATCGCCGGTCGCGAACAAGCGGGTCGCGTAACTAAGAAAGCGGATACCCAGCAGGACGGCGCCGGCCAGGTAAATCCAGCCGCTCATGCCGGTCAGGAAGGGCAGCAAGGTGACCAGAAACAACAGAATGGTATACAGTAGGATGTGCAACCGGGTGAAAGCAGCGCCGTGCGTCACTGGCAACATGGGGATGTCGGCGTCGGCATAATCGCGGCGGCGATGGATCGCCAGCGCCCAGAAATGCGGGGGGGTCCAGACATAGATGATCAAAAACAGCAGCAGTGCGCCCGAATCGACCTGGCCGGTCACCGCCGTCCAGCCGAGTAGCGGCGGAGCCGCGCCGGCTGCGCCGCCGATCACGATGTTCTGCGGCGTCGCCCGTTTGAGGAACAGGGTGTAGATTACCGCGTAGCCGATCAACGAGATGAAAGTCAGCACCGCCGTCAGCAGGTTGGTGAACGCCAGCAGCAGCACCAGACCCAGCGCGCCGATGGCCAAGGCAAAGCTCAGCACCTGCCACGCCTCCAACTGACCACTGGGCAAGGGCCGGCGACAGGTGCGCGCCATGATGGCGTCCACCCGCCGGTCCACCAGATGGTTGATGGCGGCGGCGGAACCCGCCATCAACGCGATGCCGGTCGATCCAAACAACAGAATCGGCCACGGAACCATCGCCGGCGTCGCCAGCAGCATGCCGACCATCGCGGTAAAGGTGATCAGGGCGACCACTCGCGGCTTGGTCAGCTCCAGATAGTCCCGCCCGTGGCGGCGGAGCCCGGCGCGCAACGTCTGGATGGAGGTGGACATCATGATGCGGTTTCCGGCCGGAGCAAATAGTTAAGCGTCACCAACGCCAGCAGCAGCAGCGCCGCACCGCCGTTGTGGGCAATCGCCACCGGCAGCGGCAGCCGCATCAGGACATTGGCGATTCCGAGGCCGAGCTGAATGCAAAGCAAAACAGCGATCGCCAGACCGACCACCCGCAAATTTCGACTCCGGGTTGGAGCCCGCAACCGCCAAACCAGCCAACCGAGATAGAGCAGCACCACCAAGGCGCCCAGTCGGTGCATCATGTGAATGGTCACCCGAGCATCGTTGCCCAGCACGCCGCCTTCGTAGGAAATCCCCAGCCCTCGCCACAGGGTGAACGCCTCCCGGAAATCCAGCGGCGGCCACCAGTGGGCCTGACAGGTCGGAAAATCCGGGCAGGCCAACGCGGCATAGTTGGCGCTGGTCCAACCACCCAGCGCGATCTGACCCACCAGCAGCAACAACCCCAGCACGGCAAAACCCCGCAGCGCCTGATCACCGGTAGTCAGCGGGATCTTGGTCCCGTAACGACCCTGCCGTAAAACCAGCCAGGCCAGCAGGCTCAGCGTTGCCAGGCCGCCCAGCAGGTGCGCCATCACCACCACCGGCTTCAACTGCCAAGTCACCGTCCACATTCCGAGCAGCGCCTGAAAGACGACCAACCCCAGCAAGGCCAGCGGCAGCGCAACCGGCTGGTCCGGTTCACGTCGCCGACGCCAAGCCAAGACCGCCAGCGCCAGAATCAGCAATCCCAGGGTGCCGGCACAATAACGGTGGATCATTTCCTTCCATGCCTTGCCAAGCTCCACCGGCCGATGGGGGTAAAGCACATTGGCCGCAGCGATCTGTTCGACTTGGTCCGGCACATCCAGATGCCCGTAGCACCCGGGCCAGTCCGGACAGCCCAGGCCGGCATCCGACAACCGTACGTAGGCACCGAGCACCACCACTACGAAGGCCAGCGCCAACGCGACCCAAGCCAAGCGAAGGAAAGTTATTGACCTCATTGTGTCATCCAATCTGGGACAAGCGCAGTAATCGTCTCAGATCCTTGAGCATACCGCCCGGATCGACCGTGACCGGGTAACGCATCAGCAGATTGCCCAATGGATCCAGCAAATAGACCCAATCGCCGGATAGCCCCGGCTGACCGAACGCTTCGGGCAACGAATTCCGGGTCTTGGCATCGGCCGAACCCAGCAGCATGGTAGCGTGTTCGGCGGTCAGCCACTGGCGCAATTTACTCTCGGGCACTCCATCCAACAGCAGCAGGGTGACTACCCGCCCCATGTCCTTGCCCAGCGCCAATCGCACTTGTCGCATATCGTACAGAGCGGTTTGGCAGCGCGAATCGCATTGCCCGGCCGAACCGGGATACACCAGCACCCAATGCCCGCGCAACGCCGCATGATCGACCCGACTTTTCTCCACCGGATCAAACCGCAAGTCCAGGGGACGCGCCGGAACCAGCAATTCGCCGTGTTGGACGGAACCCGCAGGCCGCCAACGATCGACCAGCAACCAAGCGGCCATCAGTGGTAGCGCAAAACAGGCGATAACCAACAGCAGGAACAACCGCCGCCGCCAAGATACCGGGAGTGAAGGAAGGTTGACTGAAATCGAATCGACGTTCATCACAGAACTCATTCCGAACGCGGCAACCGGCGCGCGCTGGCGAAAACGTAAAGAATGATCAAGGCCGCCGCCAAGGCAAACCATTGTACGGCATAGCCACGATGACGCTCTGGTCCAAAACCACCAAACCGGGGGCGCCAATCGCGCTCGTAACCCTTCGAGGCTTCCGGCGCTAACAAGATGATCGCCGGTTGCAATGGATAGCTGAGGATCGCGGATAGCCGTTGATAGTCGACATAGGGTATCACCCGCGGCCAGCGCCGGTCAGCCCCAGCCGCATCGCCCAACCGTAATCCCGGGGATACGGGCTGCGACAGCCAACCGCTGACGGTTATACCGTCCGCAGGCGTGTTGATGTCCGGCAACATCTGCCGGGATTCCCCCAACGGCACCCAGCCGCGGTTGATCAGGATGGTATCTCTGGCCATTCGCAGCGGTGTCAGCACGAAATAGCCCGGCTGACCATCGCGTACCTGGTTATCCAGCAGCACTTGATGCTCACCGTCATAACGACCGCTAGCGACCACATGGAGGTAACGATTGCTGGGATCGGCGGGGTCGACCTCGGTCAGAGCCACCGACGGCTGCGCAAACCGCTTGGTGAAAGTAGTCTGAAGTTCCGCTTTTTGCGCCGCCCGGTCCAATTGCCAGTAGCCCAGCGCCAGCAGTACGGGCAACAACAAGAGGACGGCGATGGTGGACGCACGGCCCGGACAGAAACGCCACACTCCGAATCGCATCCCGCCTCAGACCTCCACGATGGGGCGCGCCGTCAACGGCTCGCCCGTTTCGGGTATACTTGCGGCGATTGTCCCCACACCAACAGGACCGGCGCCATCCATGATATTCAAGATCATCGTTATCCTCATCCTGCTGATGATTCTCGCCAGTCTGGGTTCCGGGTTGGTCTTCCTGATTCGCGATGGAGGGCGGCGCAGCCCCCGCACGGTCAAGGCGCTGACCGTGCGGATAGTGCTATCGATCGGGTTGTTCGTTCTGCTGATGCTGGCTTACGCCACCGGGATAATTTCCCCGCATGGCCTGTAGCCGGAAGCACGGCGACTTACAACCAATAGACGAAGATAAACAATCCCAGCCAAACCACATCCACGAAGTGCCAGTACCAAGCCGCTGCCTCAAAGGCAAAATGCCGCTGTGGGGTAAAGTGTCCGGCCAGACTGCGAAACAGCATCACAGCCAGAATGATTGCCCCAATGGTCACATGCAAACCGTGAAACCCGGTTAGCATGAAAAAGGTAGACCCATAGATACCGCTGCCCAGGGTCAGGTGCAGAGCATGGTAGGCATGACTGTATTCATAGGCTTGAAGGCTCAGGAACAGCACGCCCAAGGCGACCGTCGCCGCCAGCCCTTTCAGCAACTGCGGGCGATTTTCCTCGATCAATCCCCAATGCGCCCAAGTGAGCGTCGCGCCGCTACTAAGCAGGATCAGCGTATTGATAGCCGGCAACCCCCAAGGATGCATCGGCGCGAAGAAGCCGCCGACATCACTCGGACCGTTGGTGGGCCAAACCGCCTCGTAACCAGACCAGAGCAGGCCGTGGGTCAGCACGCCGTGGTTGGTTTCCCCGCCCAGCCACGGCACCGAATAGGTACGGGCGTAAAACAGGGCGCCGAAGAACGCCGCGAAAAACATCACTTCGGAAAAGATGAACCAGCTCATCCCCCAGCGGAAGGAACGGTCCATCTGGTCGCTGTAAAGCCCCTTCTCGCTCTCGCGGATCACCGTGCTGAACCAGCCGAACATGGTGATCACAATGAGTGCAAGCCCGGTCAGCAGCAGCGTGCTGCCCCCTCCGTTCAGCAGCGTAGCCCCACCCAACATCAATGTGAACAGACTGACGGTGGCAATGATTGGCCAGTGGCTTTGTGTTGGTACGTAATAGTGGTCTGGCGCATGCTCCGCGTGCGTCATGGGCGTCTCCCCTTTATCAGGTAGCGTTCATTGCAGTCGGGCGATCATCCATCAACTGCCCGCGTCGTCGATTCTAAAAAAAGTATAGGACAGCGTCACCGTGCGTACATCGGGCGGCAAATCTGGGTCGATGCGAAACGTGACCGGCATTTGCCTTCCCTCTCCGGCCTGGAATCGCTGGCGACTGAAACAGAAACACTCGATCTTCTGGAAATGCGATGCCGCCAATCCCGGCGTGACGCTGGGTATCGCCTGACCTGTCATCGGCTGGTTGGCCAGGTTTTTGGCCCAGAAATGGGTCTGGTAGAACTGGCCGGGATGCACCTGCATACGAGTGACCTGCGGCGCGAATTCCCACGGCGCGCCTAAATTCAAGCTGGCGACGAACTCCACGGTTACCGTGCGCGATTCATCGACTTTCATCGGTTCCACCGCCGCCACACGGCCACCAGTCTTGCCATTCAGTCCTGTAACCTCGCACAGAACGTCGTACAACGGCACCATGGCAAAACCAAAAGCAAACATCACCGCCACCAGCATCAGCAAGCGTTGCACCAACCGTCGGTTTGCCGCTGCTAAGACTGGTTTCCGAGTCTCCGTCATCATCGCCACCCCATCATCACGATGAACCCGATATACAACATCGCCACCAAGGCCACCAGCCCGATCACCGTACGGCGAACCCACACGGTGTGGCGGACCGAACTGGCGGCCTTATCCGTACTCATCAGATCCTTCTCCACCGCTCGCTCACTTAATCTCGGGCGCCGTGGTGAAAGTATGGTACGGGGGCGGCGAACTCAGCGTCCATTCCAGCCCCTCCGCGCCTTCCCAAACCTGATCCGTCGCCTTCGCGCCACCGCGAATAGTCTGGACGATGTTATACAGGAAGAACAGTTGCGAGAAACCGAACAGGAACGCGCCGACCGTGGATACCATGTTGAATTCGGTAAACTGCAAGGCGTAGTCGGGGATACGGCGCGGCATGCCGGCCAGCCCCAGGAAATGCTGCGGGAAGAACAAC
Organism: Candidatus Competibacter sp.; assembly: GCA_049663445.1. Taxonomy (GTDB): domain Bacteria; phylum Pseudomonadota; class Gammaproteobacteria; order Competibacterales; family Competibacteraceae; genus Competibacter. Next base: position 2,602 of record JBATDL010000069.1, on the reverse strand, counting down.
ACATTGACCCCGATCACCGACAGCCAGAAATGCAGCTTGCCCAATTTTTCGTTGTACATGTGGCCAGTCCACTTCGGCAGCCAGTAATAAGCCCCGGCCATGATCGAGAACACCGCGCCCGGCACCAGCACGTAGTGGAAGTGCGCCACCACGAAATAGGTATCCTGATACTGGAAATCGGCCGGCGCGATGGCCAGCATTAGCCCGGAGAAACCACCGATCGTGAACAGAATCACGAAGGCGATAGCGAACAGCATCGGTGTTTCGAAAGTCATCGCACCGCGCCACATGGTCGAGACCCAGTTGAACACCTTCACTCCAGTCGGCACCGCAATCAGCATGGTCGCGTACATGAAAAACAGTTCGCCAGCCAGCGGCATCCCCACCGTGAACATGTGATGAGCCCAGACGATGAAGGACAGGAAGGCGATCGAGGCGGTCGCATACACCATCGAGGCGTAGCCGAACAGCGGCTTGCGGGCGAAGGTCGGGATGATCTGCGAGATGATCCCGAACGCCGGCAGAATCATGATGTAGACCTCGGGATGGCCGAAAAACCAGAAGATATGCTGGAACATCACCGGGTCGCCACCACCGGCGGCGTTGAAGAACGAGGTGCCGAAGAACTTATCGGTCAGCAGCATGGTCACCGTGCCGGCCAGCACCGGCATGACCGCGATCAGCAGGAACGCGGTGATTAGCCAAGTCCACACGAACAGCGGCATTTTCATCAGGGTCATGCCGGGCGCGCGCAGGTTGAGAATGGTGGCGATGATGTTGATCGCCCCCATGATCGAGGACGCGCCCATCATGTGGATCGCCAGAATCACGAACGGAAAGGCGCTGCCGGTCTGCAACACCAACGGCGGATACAGAGTCCAGCCACCGGCCGGGCCACCGCCGGGCATGAACAGCGTGGATAGCAGCAGCGTGAACGCGAACGGCATGATCCAGAACGACCAGTTGTTCATGCGCGGCAGCGCCATGTCCGGCGCGCCGACCATCATCGGGAGCAACCAGTTAGCCAGCCCGACAAAAGCGGGCATCACCGCGCCGAAGATCATCACCAGCGCGTGCAGGGTGGTCATCTGGTTGAAGAAGTACGGATCGACAATTTGCAGGCCCGGCTGGAACAACTCGGCGCGGATCACCAGCGCCATCGATCCACCAATGAAAAACATCACCAATGAAAACAGCAGGTAAAGCGTGCCGATATCCTTGTGATTGGTGGTCAATAACCAGCGACTCAGGCCGCGTGCCGGTCCGTGATCGTGATCGGTGGTATGCGATGCCGTGCTCATAGAGTCTGACCTCCAGGAACGATGGGGGCGCGTGAATCGTTTTGCGCGGTTTGCGGGGTTGAATCTTTCTTCATCTGCTCCAGCCATTGCTGGAATTCCGCCTCGGGCACGGCCTTGACCACGATCGGCATAAAGCCGTGATCCCTGCCGCACAGCTCGGCGCACTGGCCGCGGTAGATACCCGGCTTCTCGATCTGCGTCCAGACCTCATTGATGAATCCGGGAATCGCATCTTTTTTCCAGCCCAGTTCCGGTACCCACCAGGAATGAATCACATCGGCGGCGGTGGTCAGGATGCGCACCTTCTTGCCAACTGGCAACACTAATGGATTGTCCACCTCCAGCAGATAATGCTCGCCCTTGGGAGCGAGATTGCGGATCTGTGCCTGAGGGGTGGAAAGCGTACTGAAAAACTTGACGCCATCGTCCAGATAGTCGTATTGCCAGCGCCACTGATAGCCGGTGACCTTGATCGTCAATTCGGCATCGCGAGCGTCGTACATGCGGACCAAGGTGCCGGTGGCGGGAACCGCCATACCGATCAGAATCAGCATCGGGATAATCGTCCACAACACTTCGACCAAGGTGCTCTCGTGGAACTGGGCCGGCACCGCGCCGCGCGATTTGCGGTGGTGGTAGATTGACCAGAACATGACCCCGAACACCACCACGCCAATGGCCACGCAAATCCAGAAGATCAGCATGTGCAGATGGTAAACATCATGGCTGATGGCGGTGACGCCCTGCGGCATGTTCAACGTCAAATCGGCGCGCGCGCCCGCGCTCCACGCCAACAATAGTGATGCACTCAAGGCGATGCCGCCCCCGTGCGCAATGCGACTGGTTGCCATACTCCTCCTCATCATCTGGATAGTTTGGCGCACCCGGTCTTGCGGATGCCGGCGGCGCCTAGTGTAAAACATACAAAACAGCCGGATTAGCTCCGACTTTATCAAGGTAGCGAGCTTCGCGGATTGATGCGAAGGCAGCGGGTCAGTTCCCGGGCAAGCTCGCACCGCTCTTCTTCAACTAGAAAGCGGCCAATCTCAACTGTCTTGCCCTGGGCACGGATCTGCAAGCGGCTTGGATACCACTGCCGGGGGCAGCCTGTCAGCACCACTCGAGCCCAATGCCGGGTCAGCACCCAGCGCTGCTGAGGGCGTCGCCGGCCTCGTTCGATCCGGATGCTGTCCGCCGCGACGCAGATCACTTCACATTCATGGCAGCGACAGGTCACATAGTATAGCCCGATCCCCACCGCGAGCAGCTCCAAGCCGGCGAAGGGCAACACCAGCCAGAAC
>JBATDL010000068.1:0-3800 GCA_049663445.1 Candidatus Competibacter sp. | reverse complement strand
CCCGGTGAGGTCGATGAAGAAGGGGCACCGGCTGGAGCGGGTGAGGTCGGCGCGTTTTGACTGCCGCCGACGATGATCACGATTTGTCGGTCGGGTTGGATATGCCGTTGCCAGGCGCTCTTGACCTGCTCCAGGTTGATGCCGTTCATGGTGCCGATGAAGGTTTGCAGATAATCCAGCGGCAGGCCGTAGAACGCGATCAGTCCCAAATAGTTGGCCAGCTTGCCGTTACCGGCGAGATCGAGCGCGAAGCCGCCGGTGATGTTCTGGCGGGCTTCCTCCAGTGTTTGGGAGTCGGGTCCGTCGGCGGTGAACTGACGCAGGGTGGTTTGCGCCACCTGGAGCGCGGTGTCGGCCTGATCGTTGCGGGTTTGCAGGTTGATCAGGAAAGGGCCGGTCTGCTGCATCGGCGAGAAAGCGCTGTAGGCACCGTAGGCCAGCCCACGCTTTTCGCGGATTTCCTGGGATAATTGCGAGACCAGGCCGTTGCCGCCCAGCACATGGTTGCCCAGATAGAGCGCGTAGTAGTCGGGGTCGTCGCGGCTGACCCCGAGCTGGCCGATCAGAATGTGGCTCTGGCTGGAAGGATGGGGGATGCGGATGGTTTGGCTGGCGGTGAGGGCAGGGACCGGCGGGGGCGGCGGGACCGGTTCGCCTTTGGGCAAGCCACCGACCAGGGCGTTGGCCAGTTGCTCGGCGGCAGGCCGGTCGAGATCGCCGACGATGGCGACGACCGCGTTGGCGGCGGTGTAATAGCGGCGATGGAAAGCCTGAATGTCGGCGCGGGCGATGGCGTTCAGGCTGGCCGGGGTGCCATCGGATGGCGAACCGTAGGGATGATCGCCGTATAGCGCCTTGAAAAAAGCGTCCTGGGCGATGGCGCCGGGCGACTGAGCACGTTCCTGAAGCGCCGTCAGCATTTGCTTGCGGACCCGCTCCACCGCATCGGGCGCAAAGGTCGGTTCCTTCAGCAGGCGGGCGACGGTTTCGACGGCGGGTTGCAGGTAGCGCGGGTCGGTCAGGCTACGCAGCGCCACCGAGGCCGAGTCGCGCCGCGAACTGATTTCCAGCCGGGCGCCGACCTGGTCCAGGCGGTCGGCGATGGTATCGGCCGACCAGTCGCCGGCACCTTCCTCCAACAGTCCGTTGGTCAGTTTCGCCAAGCCCGGTTTTCCGCCGTCGCGGACCGAACCGGCTCTGAACAGGATTTGCGCGTCCACCATCGGCAGTTCCCGGGCGGCGATGAAGTAGACCGGCACGCCGTTGGCGGCGCGCCAGTTTTGGATTTCGGGGATGGCATGAGCCAGGCTGGAGACGAGCAGCAACGTGGCGGCGAGTAGGCCCGATAGCGACGATTTCAGATGAGGCATGGCGGGGCGAATCCTTGGCGCTCCTCTCCCGTGCGAGGAAAGGGATTGAGAGTGAGGAATTGTGAGTGAGGGCGTTTTAGCGGATTGCATGATCCGTCCCGGCGCCGGGCGCCGCCAGCCGGCGGCCGTCCAGCGGCAACGGTTCCAGTGTGGCCACGGTCAGCCGGTCGTCGGTCAGATACTTGCGGGCGACCTCGCGCACCTGTTCCGGGGTAACCGCCTGGAGGCGTTGCACGTAGTCGTCGAGCCGGTTCCAGCCCAGTCCGACCGTTTCCAGCATGCCCAGCCGCATCCCCTGGTAGAACAGTGAATCCTGCTGGTAGACATCGGAAGCGGTCGCTTGGGCGATGACCCGCGCCAGTTCCTCGGAACTGACCCGTTCCTCGCGTAGTTTGGCCACTTCGGCGCGCAGAGCCTGTTCCAGTTCGGCGCTGGTGTGACCCGGCGCGGGGTTTCCAGCCAGCAGGAACAGTTCTTCCAGCCGCGAGGTCGGGTTGTAGCCGGAACCGGCGGCGGCGGCGATCTGGGAGCCGCGCACCAGATTACGGCTGATCCGGCCGCTGTTGCCGCCGTCGAGGAGGCCGTCCAGCACCTCCAGGGCATAGGGCTCCCACTCCTCGGTGGCGGTTTTCAGGGTCGGCACCTTATAGCCGAGCAGGACGTAGGGCACTTCCGCCGGGGTTTTGACCACGATCCGGCGTTCGCCCAGTTGCGGCAGTTCCACCGCCGGCTTGGGCGGGGTCAGTGTGCTGGGCGGCAGTGGCCCGAAGTGCTTCTGCGCCAGATCACGGACCTGGGCCGGGTCCACATCGCCGACCACCACCAGGGTGGCGTTGTTCGGGGCATACCATTGTTGATACCAGCGTTTGAGATCGTCCAGGGAGAGGGCCTGGATGTCCTGCATCCAGCCGATGATCGGGTTGCGGTAGGGGCTGGTGAGGTAGGCGGCGGCGTTGAACCGCTCGCTGGTCAGCGATTCGGGCTGGTCTTCGGTGCGCAGCCGGCGCTCTTCGGTCACCACTTGGGCCTCCTTGCTCACGTCCTCCGGTTTGAGCAGCAGGTGGCGCATTCGGTCGGCTTCCAGCCGGAAGCTGAGTTCCAGCCGTTCCTTTTCCAGGGTCTGGAAGTAGGCGGTGTAGTCGCGGCTGGTGAAGGCGTTCTCATCGCCACCGTTGGCGGCGATCAGGCGGGAGAATTCGCTGCCCGGCACCGTCGGGGTGCCCTTGAACATCATATGTTCCAGCAAGTGGGAGATGCCGGTCAGGTCGCTGGGTTCGTAGCTGGAACCGACCTTGTACCAGACCTGCGAAACCACCACCGGCGCGCGATGGTCTTCACGCACCAGAATTTTCAGACCGTTGTCCAGGGTGAATTCGTGGACCGGCATGGCCGCGAAGGCGGCGGGGGCCACGGACAGCCAAAGGGCTGCGATGAGAGTGCGACTGCGCGACATGAGATCTCCGGGGTTGGCCGATTCCAAGGTTTCAATTTCGGCTATTGGGCAGCGGGTGGGGGCAAGGGTTCAGTCGGTTCTTAGCCCATCGCCCCGGTGATGATCGCAGCGCTGGCGTCTGTCGTCGACGCGCGATCTGGCCATCGGCGCCGAGTTGTAGCTCTTCGCCGGAATGCTGGCGGTGGCGGCGGTGATCTCGGTGCGGGTGTTTCTGTCGAAGGGCGTGAGGAAGGCGAATTGGCGATGAGAAGCAGGCAGCGGGTGGCCGCGCGCCATGGTATCCACTACGGTATCCACAACCCGGAAACGAAAACAGCCCGCACAAGGCAGGCTGTTGTTTTTACTGGTGCCGGAACGCGGAATCGAACCGCGGACCTACTGATTACGAATCAGTTGCTCTACCGGCTGAGCTATCCCGGCGAAATTTTTTGGGGCAGGAACTATAGCCCACTCAAATCCGACATACAAGGTTCGATTCGCCTCGGCTCAGAGAAGCTTCAGGCACTGCCGGATGGCGGGCAGGTGGCGGCGGCTGACTTCCAGCCGGTCGGGAATTTCGTGAAAAACCAGTTGCACGCCCTCGTCGGCGGTTTTTTCCAGCCCGGCGATTTGCGTCACCATCGCCAGCGCGTTGCGGTGTGCCCGCACCACCCGGCTTCCCAGATCCCGTTCCAGCGTTTTCAGTGTTTCCTCGATCAACGCCTCACCGTGGCGGTGGCGGACCATGACGTATTTCTGGTCGGCCTGAAAATAATACACATCGGCCAGTGGGATCAGCTCCAGCCGCTGGCCGAGCCGGGCACGGATGTGGGTGCGCCCCGTCCCCTCGCGTTCCACCGTCAGGCTGGCCAGTTGCGCTCGGTTGAGCCGGGCGGCACTGGCCAGCGCCTGTTCGAGTCGCTCCAGCCGGACCGGTTTGAGCAGGTAGGCGACCGCATGGGTATCGAAGGCGTCCAGTGCGTGTTCGCTGTAGGCCG
>JBATDL010000067.1:0-2621 GCA_049663445.1 Candidatus Competibacter sp. | reverse complement strand
GTACTACCACCTCTGGCGCTATCCCCTTCGGTGCCACCCCCGGTGCGGCTGGCGCGATCGGCACTGTCACCGAAAGCCAAATCCCCGGTGTCACGTCCGGCGCGACCTGCAAGGCCACTCTGGCCAGCGTCGCGGAATTTGGGGCGACGGTCGAAGGCGGGCGCGTCGTGCTGTACTGGGAAACCGCCTTCGAACTGGGCACGGCGGGCTTCCACATCGAACGGCTCGAACCCATCAGCGGCGATTACGACCGCCTTAACGATACGCTGTTGCCGGCGCTGATTACCTCGCCGCAGGGCGGTCGATATACCTTCGTGGACCCGAGCGGCTGGCCCGACCAAAGCTATACCTACCGACTGGTGGAGCAGGAAGTCTGGGGAAGCACGCGCGTTCACGGTCCCTACACCGTGACTCCGGTCGAATCGGCCCAGCAAGTCGCGAAGGTGGCGTTCGCCGCCGAATCGTCAACGGATTCCGACGAAGGCTACGACGACCCGGCGCAAGGCTATCAAGCCGTTCCCCATGCGCTCGATCACCGAAACGTCGAGCGGAGCGCGCAAGTGGCCGTCTCGACGGTGAGCAAGAAAAAGAAGGTGACGGACACGGCGCAAATCTCGGTGCGGCAGGATGGGCTGTTCTACGCCAGCGTCGCCCAGCTCGCCCAGAGTCTGGGTAGCACCGAGAAAGATGTGCGCAAGTGGCTACGCAACGAAAAGTTGGAATTGACCACGGCGGGGAAGGATGTGGCCTGGCTGCCGGCGGCGGACGAAGCCGGAATCCTGTTCTACGGCGAGGCCATCGACAGCCTTTACACGTTGGATAACGTCTACCGGCTGCGGTCGAACCAGAAGGGCCAGGTGATGGACGAATCGCCCGCCAGAAGAAAAGCCCCGGACCCGGTGGCGGCAGGCGACTTCGACGACACGATCACGGCGGAGCAGGACATCTTTGCCGCCACCGTCGTTTCTACCGACCCCGAAAGCGACTACTGGTATTGGGAAGGTTTCATCGGCGGCGGCAATCCCACTTGGAGCGCCAAGCAGGTTTCCATTCACCTGCCCGATGTGGCCGGCGGCGGCAAGCTCAAGGTTTTTCTGAAAGGCGCCGGTCCCGGAACACACCCGGTGCAAGTGTCGATCAACGGTCAGATACTCGGCGAAGGATCGTGGAACGATCTAGCGGACTACGAACTGCGGTTGTCGGTGACGGGTGCGCAACTCCAAAGCGGCGACAACACCGTGGAAGTGCGTGCTCTGGGTGATTCGTCAAACTTCTTCTACCTGGACCGCATTGAAGTGAAATACCGCCGCCTGGCGCGTGCCGCCGATGACCGACTCATCCTCAAGGCCGAGCGCGATGGCTCTCTGGCGGTGGACGGTTTCAGCACGGCCGACATTTACGTCTTCGATATCGGCAACCCGAGAAAACCGGTCCATGTCACCAGCACGACCGTGACGCCCGGCGCGATGGGCCAGAGCGTTACTTTCACCGCCGAACAGGGTCGGCGCTACCTGGCGCTGACCGGCGCGGCGATTACGCCGGCCACGCCCGCGCCGATGACCGCCGCCGACCTCCAGTCTTCCCGCGACCGGGTGGATTATTTGGTCATCGCTCCGCCCGCGTTGGTGGATGTGGCCCAAACGCTGGCCGACTATCGCCAAGGTAAGGGTCTGTCCAGCCGGGTGGTGAGCACCGACGAAATCTACGACAGTTACAACTGGGGTGTCGCCAGTCCCCACGCCGTGCGCGACTTTCTCCGTCAGGTCGTCAGTAACTGGCGCGTGCGCTACGTGGTACTCGTGGGCATCGGCAGCTTCGATTATCGGGACTTGGGGAATCGGGGCGAGCCGCAAGCGCCTACCCTGATGACCGTCACGCCCTATGGCCTGTTCGGTTGCGACAACTGCTTGGCGGACTTCGACGGCGACGGTGTGCCCGACGTAGCAACGGGCCGCATCCCGGCGGCGAGCGCGGCCGATCTTCAGACCTATCTGAGCAAAGTCAAAGCCTACGAAAAAGGGACGGTTCCGTTATCCCAGGCCGGAGCGATGCTGCTGGCCGACAAGCCGGACCCCGCCGCCGGTTATTTTCCCCAGGACAGCGACTGGGTAGCGGAGTTGCTGCCGTCCGGGATCGCCGTGACTCGGATCTATCTCGACCAGCAGGCCATCGGCACCGCGCGGTCGCAGTTGTTCGCGGGCATGAATGGGGGTATGGGCTGGGTCAACTACCTTGGCCACGGTGGAGCGGATCGCTTCAGCGCGGCTGGTCTGCTCACCTGGGACGACATGGGTACGCTGAACAGCGTCGGCCCGCTGCCGGTGGTCAGTGCCCTGACCTGCGCGGTGAATCGGTTCGAAGTTCCCCGCTATGCATCCTTGGGTGAGCAGTTGATCCTGGACGCTGACGGCGGCGCCATTGCCGTCTGGGCGCCCACCGGGCTGTCGCTGCACGAACCGGCGGTGCGACTCAACCGGAGCCTGTTCGCGGCGGTGTTCCAGCAGCAGATGCCGACACTGGGCGAGGCGGTCCAGCAGGCCTTGCAGGACAATATACGCCGTCAAGACGTGCCGACGTATATGCTGCGTATCTACAGCCTGCTCGGTGACTCCGCCTTGCAG
>JBATDL010000066.1:0-4582 GCA_049663445.1 Candidatus Competibacter sp. | reverse complement strand
CTCGCGAAGCAGGGGACCGCCTTCGCCATGATAGTTCCAGGCAAACATCTGCCGGGCGGTGAGGCCGAATGGTATCGAACAGTCGAGCGCGAACGCTTTATTCTTGCCGTGGAAGTAGTACGAGGCGGTGTGACAGATTTCGACCGTATTCTGCTGTACTGCGTCCAACACGCCAAAGGGCGGCACGATCTCGCCACCGGCAAACACCCGAACTTCGAACTTCCCTTCGGTGATTTCCGCCAGCCGTTTGGCCAGCACCTCGCCCGCTCCATAGATCGTGTCCAGACTCTTGGGAAAGCTTGAGGCCATCCGCCACTTGATGGTGGGCAAGCCCGCCGTCTGCGCCATCGCGGGAACGGCGGCCGTACCAGCGGCCGCAGCCAAACCCAGACCGGTTTTTTTAATGAAATCGCGACGCTCCATCACTATCCTCCACAGGGTTATTGGTATGAAATGCTGTTCCAGCGTCCTGGATGCTGATAAATCGCCAGTCCTGACATGGATAACTCTATCAGATGAATCATTAGCTGGAAGGGCAATGCCTTCTAACCAGGAAATGTACTCGGGTACTGACGATCAACGCTGAGCCTTGGAATATGAGTTGCCTTGATCACGATCACTCCCACCTCCATGAGAGGCTGGCTGAACGCCTATCCGCAAGGGCCTGCGCCGACCGATCATTGAGCTCATCGACCGATTTCAAGCGGAATCGACGGAATCCAAAGCTGATTTCCCGGTGACAGGATCTTTAATTCCAACGATGTCGCCCTGGTTTGGCGACATCGAACATGCCGCGACACGCGCGGCACGCTGGTGGCAGCAACAACCCCTGTTCAGGCGACCTCAGGCACGGCACAGTAGCGACTTTGCCCCCAAGCTGCGGAGTACTCCCTTCGATGTACCAAAACCTGGCTGTTTTTGCCGCCTTCCTGCTGATCTACAGCATCTTTGCCGGGCGCTTCGAGTCGCGGCTGCTCAATGGCCCGCTGCTGTTCATGTTGGCCGGCCTGATCCTCGGACCAGCGGCTTTGGGGCTCCTACAGCCGGACATCCCCAAGGAAGGCATCAAGTTCCTGGCCGAGCTGACCCTGGCCATCGTGCTGTTCAGCGATGCCACCACGGCCAACCTGAGGGTGCTGCGCGCTAACGATTGGCTGCCGCTGCGTCTGTTACTGATTGGCCTGCCGTTGACGCTGCTGGGCGGCTGCTTGATCGGCTATGGGCTGTTTCCGCAGGTGCCGCTGCTTGAATTGGCCATCCTGGCCACCATTCTGGCGCCCACCGATGCCGCCTTGGGCAAAGCCGTGGTCAGTAATCCGCAGGTGCCCGCAGCGGTGCGTGAAGGCTTGAATGTGGAAAGTGGATTGAACGATGGCATTTGTGTACCGGTGTTATTGGTGTTGCTGGCGCTGGTGACCGATTTGGAAGCTCAGGCGCCGCTTAGCCTGGCCGTCGGCCTGATCGTCGAGGAACTGGGCATCGGTGCGTTGACGGGCATCAGCATGGCCCTGATCGCCTGGTGGCTACTGCGCCAGTCACAACAGCAGGGTTGGCAATTGCCGCTTTGGTCGCAATTAACCTTGCCCGGCCTCGCCCTGCTCTGTTTCGCGCTGGCCCAGACCCTGGGCGGCAGTGGCTTTATTGCCGCTTTTGTGGGCGGGTTGTTGACCGGCCATTTGCTGGGTGAGCAGAAGCATCACCTACTGGAAGCCAGCGAAGAACTCGGTAGCCTGTTCTCGGTGATTACCTGGCTGGCTTTTGGCGCGCTGGTCATACCGGCGGCTTGGGGCTACTTCAGCCCAAGCATCTGGCTCTATGCCCTGCTGAGCCTGACCCTGATCCGCATGTTGCCGGTCTACCTCAGTCTGCTGGGCACGGGTCTGAACAACGAAACCCGCCTGTTCATCGGCTGGTTCGGCCCACGCGGACTGGCCACCATCGTGTTTGGCGTGATCATCATGGATACCGAACTGCAAGCCCGCAATACCCTGCTGGCGACCGCCATCTGCACCGTGCTTCTGAGCGTGGTTTTGCACGGCCTGAGCGCCAACCCCTGGGCCGCGCGCCTGGGCCGAAAAATGCGCGGCACGTCCAGCACGGCAAAGCAGCCGGACCAAGGATAGGAACTCCAAGCAGCCTCGCCCTCACGGATTGGTGAGCGCATACACCATGTCGCCGACGAAACGCTTGAACGAGTCGTTCTCGACGAACTGCTTGTAGACCTGCGTATCGTCCTTCAGGAGAAGCTGCATCACCCGCCCCAACGCCTGGTCGTGCGCCATGCGCGCGGTGTGCGGCGTGTTCGTCTTGGCGTTCTGAAAGGCCGCGTCGGCGGCGACCTTCGGGGCGATGTCGTCGCGAATCCGCTGCGCGACCCGGTCGGTGTCGGCGAACAGGGTGCCGAACTGCTCGTTGAACGTCCTGAGGATGTTGCTCAAGTGGTCGAGTTCGGGCTCGCCTTTTCGTCCTCCCGCGTCTGTCGGCACCGGCTCGATCTCGGCGTCCGCGTCGGCCAGCGCGATCTTCATGGCCACCTGCTTCTCGACCCGGTAGCTGTCCATGTCGATGGCTTCGAGGATGCCCTTGGCCAAATCTTCCTCTTTCGGTGCTGGCAACTTGGGCGTCAGCAGGTCGAGGAAAATCGAGAGCTTCTCCCATGCCGCGTTGCGGTACGGAATCACCGACGCCAGGAAGCTGTAGCTGCGGCAAAACAGCTTGGCCTTGCCCTTGAAGTCCACCTGGCCGTCCTCGTCGAGCGTGTCGGTGTAGGTCGCCACGCAGGCATCGAGGATCGGGTCGAGTTGGTCACGATCCGCGCTGCCAAGGAATAATTCCACCACCCGCTGGACCTGCTCGGGCGAGTACACCTGAGCGGCATCCAGCGCCGCCTTCAGATCGTGGAGCTTGTTGGGGTCGGTCTCGTCGGCGAGCAGGGTGGTGCGGTAGTAGTCCTGAAAGGCGAAGGTGATCGCCTCGCTGTTGTTCTGGAAGTCGAGCACGAAGCAGTCGTGTTTTTGCGGGTGCGCGCGGTTGAGTCGCGACAAGGTCTGCACGGCCTTGATGCCCGCGAGCAGCTTGTCCACGTACATCGTGTGCAGCAGCGGTTCGTCGTAGCCGGTCTGAAATTTGTCGGCGCAGATCAGGAAGCGGTAGGGGTCGGTCTGGATCTTCCCGGCGATGTCGCCGCTTGGAAAGCCGTTGAGCAACGCCTCGCTCACCTTGGCGCCGCCGTACTCATGCTCGCCCGAGAAGGCGACGATAGCCTGGTAGGGGCTCTTGCGCTCGGCGAGATACGTCTTGAAGGCGTGGAAATACTGGATGGCCCGCTCGATGCCGCTGGTGACCACCATCGCCCGCGCCTGCCCGCCGATCTTGCCGGCCGCCAGCACCTGCTCGTGGAAGTGATCGACCATGATCTCGGCCTTGAGCCGGATGGCGTGGTCGTGGCTCTCCACGTAGCGGCGCAGCTTCTTCTTGGCCTTCCTGGTGTCGAATTCCGGGTCGTCCTCGGTCTTCTTGATCAGCTTGTAGTAGCTGTCGACCGGGGTGTAGCTCTTGAGTACGTCGAGGATGAAACCTTCCTCGACCGCCTGCTTCATGGTGTAGCTGTGGAACGGCCGGTGCTTGACCTTGCCTTCGGCGTCGGGCGGCAACGGCTCGCCGAACAGCTCCAGCGTCTTGTTCTTGGGTGTGGCGGTGAGGGCGAAGTAGCTGGCGTTGCTCAGCATTTTGCGCGCCGCCATGCGTTTTTCGAGTGCCTCGTTCACCGTGTCCTCAGGATCGAGCTCCGCCTCGTCGTTCCGCGCCGGGTCGCCGAGCGCTTGGCTCATCGCCGCCGAGGTTTTGCCGCCCTGACTGGAATGCGCTTCGTCGATGATGATGGCAAAGGTCTTGCCGCCCTCGGTGGCGATCTCGCCGAGGATGAAGGGGAACTTCTGCACTGTCGAGACGATGATTTTCTTGCCTTCCTGGATGTACTTGCGCAGGTCGCCGGAACGCTCGGCGTGCCCCACGGTCGCGCCCACCTGCATGAATTGCTTGATGGTGGTCTGGATCTGCTGGTCGAGCAGGCGCCGGTCGGTGACGACGATGACCGAGTCGAAGACCTCGCCGCTCGCCGGATCGCCGTCGCGCTTCAGGCCGATGAGCTGGTGCGCGAGCCAAGCGATGGAGTTCGATTTGCCGCTGCCCGCCGAGTGCTGGATCAGGTAGCGTCGGCCCACGCCGTGGGTGCGGGCATCAGTCAGCGCCCGCCGCACGACATCGAGTTGGTGATAGCGCGGCCACACCTGCCGGCGCTTCTTTCTGCCGCTGCGCGGGTCTTTCTCCACGACGATCTGCGCGTAGTTTTCGAGGATGTGGGTCAGCCCCGCCGGGGTGAGCACCTCTTTCCACAGGTAGTCGGTCTTGAGGCCGTGCGGGTTGGGTGGGTTGCCGGCGCCGTCCTGATAGCCTTTGTTGAAGGGCAGGAACCACGAGCCCTTGCCGCGCAGCTCGGTACACATCCGCACCTCGCTGTCGTCCACCGCGAAGTGCACGGCGCAGCGACCGAACTCGAACAGCCGTTCGCGCGGGTCGCGGT
>JBATDL010000065.1:0-8680 GCA_049663445.1 Candidatus Competibacter sp. | reverse complement strand
GGATCGGGCGCCTCGCCGCGCGCCGCCGCGCCCAGCAGGACGTCCAGACCTCGACCCAGGCCACCTTTCCTTTTAATCATGCGCCCGCCTCCTTCATTGCGGGAGCGATGGGCCGCCGCAGCCGTTTTCGTAATTCCCGCGCCAAGTCCCGATAGCTTTGCGCGCCGCGCGAGTTGTTGTCGTAATGGATGATCGGCAGGCCATAGCTGGGAGCTTCGGCCAAGCGCACGTTACGGGGAACCAGCGTCTCGAACACTACCTCGCCGAAGTGCTCGACGATCTGGGCGGAAACATCGTTGGCCAGCCGGTTGCGCGGGTCGAACATGGTCCGCACCAGTCCCTCAATGCGCAAGCCGGGATTAGTGGAGCGGCGTACCTTCTCAATGGTGTCGAGCAACGCCGACAACCCCTCCAGGGCGTAGTACTCGCATTGAACGGGGATAATAACTGACTGGGCGGCGGTCAGGGCGTTGACGGTCAGCATGTTCAGCGACGGCGGACAGTCGATCAAAATCACATCGAAATTCCAGGCCACTGGAGCGAGAGCGTCGCGCAAGCGGTTCGGGGCATTATCCGTTTTCAGCAGGTTGACCTCGGCGGCGGTCAGGTCGCCGTTGGCCGGCAACAGTTGCATCTGCGCTTTTTCGATCCACTGCAAGGCTTCGGTCAGGGTGGCTTCGCCCAGCAGCACATCGTAGCTGGTGGCGGCGACAGCGTGCTTGTCCACTCCGCAGCCCATGGTGGCGTTGCCCTGCGGGTCGAGATCGACCAGCAGCACGTTTTGCCGCAGCGCGGCCAGACAAGCGGCCAGATTGACGGCGGTGGTCGTTTTGCCGACCCCACCCTTTTGATTGGTGATCGCGATGATGGTAGCCATGAATGCAGCGACTTAATCTCGATGGGCGGGAACGGGGGCCAGATGCACCAGATGGCGTTCGGCCTCCAGGTCCGGAACCCGCAACGGGTAGATGCCGACCACACGATAACCGGGCGGCAGGCGGGCCAGTTCATCGTCGGGGAAAACGCCTTTCATCGCCAACAACCGACCCTCGGGCGCGCACAGCCGTCCGGCTTCCGCCACCATTTCCGCCAGGGTGGCGAAGGCGCGCGACACCACGCTATTCATCAACGTTGCCGGCCGATAGTCCCCGATCCGGCTGCGCACCACGCTAACGTTCGCCAGCTTCAGTTCGGCGGCGGCCTGGTTCATGAACCGGGTGCGCTTGCCGTTGCTGTCCAATAGAACAAATTCGCAGTCCGGCCGGGCGATCGCCAACGGGATGCCTGGCAAGCCGGCGCCGCTGCCCACATCCAGCACCTGCGGTCCTTCCAGCCAAGGCAAAATCGACAGACTGTCCAGCACATGCCGAACCACCATTGCCTTCTGATCGCGCACGGCGGTAAGGTTATAGGCATGATTCCAGCGCTCCAGCAGACCCAGAAAAACCGCTAACCGTCTGCCGGCGCCCACCGGCAACCGCACCTCCAACCGCTCGCACCCCTCGATGATGGATTGTTCGATGTTCATCAACCGCCGCTGCCGCCGTAGTCCGCATGCCTGCCCGTTTTGAAGTTAGCGGCGCATTGTAACATGCCGGTCGGTCATTACAGGGGGCAGACACGCCGGCCTACCTTGCAATCCTCATCCTTGCTGCTCACTCGCTTGACTGATTTCGGTCGCTCCTGTCGGACCACAATCCGCTTCGTGTCGCCAATTGAATGAACTATTCAATGATTGAATGTTTCGTTAACTCGCAGCAATCTTTTTTTCGCGTGTAAATCAATTAATTAATTGATTTAGTTAATAAATACATAATGGCGTACTTCATGCTTATTGTGATTGTCACCCTATCTGGCACCGCGCTCCAGCGCGGTTTCAAAACTCCCGAAGGATTTCTTGCATGTCTTTACCGATCAAAGCCCTTGTTGTTATCGCTACCTTATCTTTCTCCATCAGTGCCCTGGCCGATGCGGGTCACGCGGACATCGGCATACCCGGCAAAGCGTCCGCTACCCAGCGCACCATCGACATCACGCTGGGCGAGATGTACTTCAAGCCGGAAACCCTCAGCGTGAAAGCCGGTGAGACGGTGCGTTTCGTGGTGAAAAACGAAGGGCAACTGCTGCATGAATTCAATATCGGCACGTCGGATATGCACACCCATCACCGCGAGGCAATGGCGATGATGACGGAGCACGGCATGTTGACGCCGACTGGAATCAATTCGGAGAGAATGAATATGGATCATGGCCAGATGGGCATGGGTCCTATGAAGCACGACGATTCCAACAGCGTGCTGGTCGAACCCGGCAAAACCATGGAACTGGTCTGGACCTTTCCCAAATCCGGCGCGCTGCAAGTGGCCTGCGACCTCCCCGGCCACAGCGAAGCCGGCATGGTCGGCCAGATCGTCATCGGCCGGTAGAGGAAAGCCACATGTCGCGCTATGGCTTCGCCGTTGCCGTCGCCCTGTTGGCCGCCACCGCTCAGGCAGCCACCTATGACCTGACCATCGGCAAAACGCTGGTCAATTTTACGGGTCAGCCCCGCCAGGCCATCACCGTCAATGGCCAGTTGCCAGCACCGCTGCTGCACTTCCAGGAAGGCGAGGAAGTCGTGCTGAACGTGACCAACGCGCTCGACACCGACAGTTCGCTGCACTGGCACGGTTTTATCCTGCCCTACACCATGGACGGCGCGCCGGGCTTTGGCGGCTTCGCCGGCATCAAGCCGGGCGAGACCTTTAGCTATCGCTTCAAGATCCAGCAGAGCGGCACCTACTGGTATCACAGCCACTCCGACTTGCAGGAACAAGCGGGATTGTATGGACCGATTGTCATCGAACCCACCCGACCCGAACCGTACAAATACGACCGCGACTACGTGATCATGCTGTCGGACTGGACCGATCAGGCCCCGCGCACGGTCATGAGCAAGCTGAAAAAGCAAAGCGACTATTACAACTACAGCCAGCAAACCGTGGCGGACTTTTTTCGCGAGGTCAGCGCCCAGGGTTGGGACGCCGCCGTCCAGAGTCGTTTCGACTGGGGCCAGATGCGGATGATGGCGACCGACATCGCCGATGTGGCTGGCTATACCTTTCTGATCAATGGTCGGACGCCGGAGCAGAACTGGAGTGGGTTGTTCAAACCCGGCGAGCGGCTGCGGCTGCGGCTGATCAACGGCTCGGCCATGTCGATTTTCGACATGCGCATCCCCGGTCTGAAAATGACCGTGGTACAGGCCGACGGCAATAACGTGGTGCCAACCCCGGTAGACGAGCTACGCATCAGCGTGGCCGAAACCTACGACGTCATCGTCCAGCCTCAGGACGACAAAGCCTATACCCTGTTCGCTGAATCACTGGATCGAACCGGTTATGCCCGCGCCACCCTGGCCCCGCGCGAGGGCATGAGCGGCGCGATTCCCGAATTGCGTTCGCGCCCGTTGCTCACCATGGCCGACATGGCCGGACATGGCGGCATGGATCACGGCTCGATGGCCGGTATGAATACCGGCTCGATGACGGGTATGGATACCGGAACCGTCGATCACTCGAAGATGGATCATTCGAAGATGCACCAAGCCCCGATGACCGGCATGGATCATTCAACCATGAACCACGGTGGCGCACCGAACGCAGCGCAAACCCCAGCCGACATGGTCAAGCCCAATCCACAAAGCGGCTTGTATCCAAAGGCGGCGAACGGCGGCAAGTTCCTCGTCTACAACGACCTGCGCGCCATGACCGCCTACCCCGGCTACCGTGCGCCTGACCGCGAGATCGAGATTCGTCTGACCGGCAACATGGAGCGCTACATCTGGACGCTCAACGACGAGAAATTCGTTGACGCCGAGCCCATCCGGCTCAAATACGGCGAGCGAGTGCGCCTCAAGCTGACCAACACCACCATGATGACCCATCCGATCCATTTACATGGCATGTGGATGCAGTTGGACGTCGGCAAGGGCGCCTTCAACCCGCTCAAGCATGTGGTCAACGTATTGCCCGGACAGACGGTTTATGCCGATGTATCGGTGGATGCCAAGGGTGAATGGCCGTTTCATTGCCATCTGCTCTATCACATGCACGCCGGCATGATGCGCAAGGTCATTGTCGATGACAGCGGCGCGAGTCTCTGATGGAGCAGAGACATGTCGAACCATAACCTATCGCGCCGCTGGTCGGCGACGCTACTAGCGGGCGCATTGGCGTCAGCCTTACTCACAGCCAGAACCACTCATGCCGCCGAAGATGAAATTTACACGCTCTTTCGCGCTGAGGAGTTTGGCTACCGCATCGGTGATGGAGACAGCTTTAATTGGGATGCCGAAGGCTGGATCGGCGGCGATTACAACAAGCTTTGGTTCAAGACCGAGGGCGAGCGGGTCAACGGCAATGGGGTCGAAAATGCTGAGGTGCAACTGCTGTACAGCCGCTTGATCGCGGAGTTCTGGGATTTGCAAGTGGGTCTGCGCTACGACTTCAAACCGGAACCCGAGCGCAGTTTCGCCGTGATCGGCGTGGAGGGGTTGGCTCCGTACTGGTTCGAGATCGACGCCAGCGCGTTTGTCAGCGATCAGGGCGATGTTTCCGCCCGGTTCAAAGCCGAGTACGACCTGCTGCTGACTCAGAAGCTGATCCTGTCGCCGCTGTTGGAAATGAACCTCGCGGCCAGCAGCGATGTAAAACGCGGCATGGGTTCCGGTCTAAACGACTTGGAGCTGAATCTGACTCTGCGCTACGAGGTCGTCCGCGAATTCGCCCCCTACATCGGGGTGAGTTGGGAGCGGAAATACGGTCAAACCGCCGATTTCGCTCGCGCCGAGGGTGAGGCTATTGAGCGGACCGCCTTCATGGCAGGTATTCGGTTCTGGTTTTGACCGGGTACGGCAAGATTAACTATTTTATTGAGGAATCAGCATCATGCAGGAATCTACGTCCGCGCCAAGCAGCGATTCCATCGACCAAAATAGCGATTTTTCCGTCAGTCGGCGGTTCTCCGTGGAGGGTCTGAACGATAGCCTTCGCGCACAAACCGTTGCCCGTGCCTTAACCCAACAACCGGGTGTGCGGGGCGTCAAGCTTGACCTCCAGCATGACTGTATTCACGTCCGTTACGATAACGCGATGATCGGTGTTGAAACGGTGGTCGAGGCGTTGAAGAATGCGGGATATCCCCCACGACAGCGCTTTTTGGATCGACTGAAATACGGTTGGTGGCGCTATCTGGACGAAAATGCGCGCAGCAACGCCACGAGCGCCAGCGGACCTTGTTGCAGTAATCCGACGACGATTCATGCCCAACGTCGGCGGCGTTGATCGGGGCGAACCCATCTTCCCGCTGCCCTCTTGCCCAGTGGGCATTAACCACCCTACTTCATTCAGGAACCGTGAATCATGCAAAAATCGACTGTTCTCTTGGCCTTCCTGCTCAGCTTCGGAACCATGAGCGCCCACGCCACCGAGCCCGCCGCTTTTGCCGAATTCATGAAGCAGGCCGGACACATTCACGGCATCGCCGTGAACCCCAGCGAACCGTCGCAACTGTATCTGGCCACGCATCGGGGGCTATATCTGGCCTCGCCCGATGGCAAAACCGTCCGGGTGTCCGACGTGAATCACGATTTTATGGGGTTCGCTGTGCATCCCACGGAACCGAACCGGCTCTTCGGCAGCGGCCATCCGGCCAGCGGCGGCAATCTGGGGTTCATTGCGTCCACCGACGGCGGGAAAACCTGGCGGCAGTTGTCACCCGGCGTTAAAGGACCGGTGGATTTCCATGCCATGACGGTCAGCAAGGCCGATCCCAAGGTGGTTTACGGACTGCACGGGGGTATCCAGATCAGCCGGGATGGCGGTCAAACCTGGGAGATGGCCGGTCCCGCGCCGGGAAAGGTGATCGATTTGGCCGCTTCGGCCACGGATGCGCGGACCCTGTACGCTGGGACGACTGAGGGCGTATTGGAAAGCAAGGACGAAGGCGGTTCGTGGCAACCGGCTTACCTGATTACCCGCCCGGCTTCCCTGGTTGAGACGGACAAGGACGGTGTTTTATATGTCTTCATGGTCGAGGTCGGTTTCCTTAAACGCCAGGGCCATGATTGGACCCGTCTGGCCAGCGCCAGCGACTTTGGCGAGCGCTACTTCACACATTTGGCGGTTGATCCGAACGACGCTAAGCGGCTGTACGCCACAACCAGCACCGGTGAGTTGCTGGCCAGCACCGACGGTGGCCAACATTGGCAACCTTTCGTGTCGGGTTCGTAAGAGCATGTTTGTAAAAACTTATGTGAGGAGACCTTTGATG
Organism: Candidatus Competibacter sp.; assembly: GCA_049663445.1. Taxonomy (GTDB): domain Bacteria; phylum Pseudomonadota; class Gammaproteobacteria; order Competibacterales; family Competibacteraceae; genus Competibacter. The sequence continues at coordinate 2,368 of JBATDL010000065.1, read as the reverse complement.
CAACTGCGTATCCTGGTAACGATTTTTGCCTTATCGCTCGCTCTAAGTCCCACCGTTCTTTTAGCCCAGCAGGAACCGCTTCCTCAAGGGCATGAGGCTCATCATCCCGAAGGCGCCATTTCCACGGATGAAACCGCCGCAAGTGACCAAGCGGGCACGGAAGCTTCCAGCGACGAACCGACGGAAGCAAAAGATTCGACCGATCTCTTGCTGGCCACCATGCAACAACGCATGGAAGAGATGCTGTCCCACTGGGACAAGATGAGTCAAACCACCGATCCGGCGCAACGCCAGCAACTGATGTTGGAGCATCGCCAGAAGATGATGGCGCTCAACGTGACGATGCACGATATGGCGCGACAGAAAGGCATGATGAGCAAGGGCCAGGGTGGCGGCATGATGGGTGGTCAGGGCACGGGCATGATGGGTCAGGGCAAGGGCAGCGGCATGATGGGCGGTCAGGGCATGGGTATGATGAAGCAAGGCCAGGGCAGCGGCATGATGGGCCAAGGGGGCGGTGGCATGATGAGCAAGGGCCAGGGTGGCGGCATGATGGGTCACGGTGGAAACTCCAATTGTCAGGTAGGCTTGCTGGAAGCCTATCGGCAACTGGAAAAGCGTGTTGACCTGCTTCAGAAGATGGTCGAGGAAGCTATGCGCGAGTAAGGCCAAGAAGCGATTAAGCGACCGGCTTGCAGTGCGCGTGGTCAGGCAACGTCAGCCGAAAACGAGTGCCGTCGGGGCCGGACTCGATCAGTTCCAGTTCGCCACCATGCGCGCGGGCGATGTCGCGACTGGTGGCGAGGCCGAGGCCGTTGCCGCCGGTCTTTACCGAACCCACGAAGGGCTCAAACAGGCGAACGCGGGCCGCCTCAGGCAGACCGGGACCATCATCCATAATCTCGATGGTCCAGCCCGTGGCGGCGGGACGCGCGATGAGGCTGGACTGTCCGGCGCCGGCCTCGCGGCTGTTGGCAAGCAGGTTGCCCAGCACGCGAGCCAGTCGCTCGGAATCGCCGCCAACCGTCGCGCCGTCAGGGATATCCTCAATGACTTGAAATTCCGGCGGTCGGGCGGCAGCAGCAGCGACCTGCGCACATAGCGTGGTCAGATCGATGCGCTCGCGCTGTGCAACCGGCGTTTCGCCGCGCGCCAGATCGAGCGTGCTCGCGCACAAATTCGCCGCCCGCCGCACCGATTGCGCCAACAGCTCGGTCAGTTGCCGGCTGCGCGGATCGGCGGTGTTAACCAATCGGGCGGAGGCGAACGATACGGTGGCCAGGATGCTCTTCAAGTCGTGGTGGATACGCGCCACCGCCCCGCCGAGGGCTGCCAGCCGGGCTTCGCGTTTCAAAGCGGTTTGCACTTCCACCTCCATCGCCGCCAGCGAACGTTGCAACTCGCCGATTTCGTCGGCGCGAGTGGTCTGTTGCAAGGGCGATGTGTTGTAAGGGTCGGTGTGGAAAGTGGCCAGTTGTGCGGTCAGGCGCTCAATCGGTCGCAGCAGCAGGCGCATCAGCCCCAGTTGCACCAGACTGGCGGTGAACAGCGAAATGACCACCGACAGAAGCAGCGCCTCGATGGCCTGGCGGCGCACCGCCCGTTGCAGCGCCACGGCATCGAGCGTGACGGCGATCCATACGCCCTGCTCGCCGGGTGGTGCGCCACTGACCCGTAACAAACCGTGACCATTGTCGAACAGCGCCCGCAAGGTACGGAACAGGCGCTGCACCGGCGGCTCTCGATCCAGCAGGATATCGCGCCCGACCGGGGCGGGTGCGCCAAGCCGCAGTTCGACGCTATCGGACTGCAATGCGATGCCGATCAAGTGCGCCTGTTCGAGCAACATCGCCTGTTGGGCGGTGGTCAAGGTTCCACCCGTGCGAAGCGCAATCGTCGCCATGTAGGCGTCAATCAAACGATGTTCGAGATAATCGGTGCGAAAGGCGATCAGGCTGGGCAGATGCACCAGCACGCCGCAGGTCGTGACCAGCGCGGCAATCAACAGAAAAACGCGCCGGGACAGGCGCGACGGGCGCGGCATGATCAATCCTCGGTATGCGGATGCGGATGCAAGCCGTAGCGATTGAGCTTGCGCTCCAGCGCGGGCCGCGAGATGCCGAGAATGGCGCAGGCGCGGCCCTTGTGGCCTCCGGTTTCCCGTAGGGTGTTGGCGACCTGCATCGCCTCCAGCTGATCAAGCGAGTACAACCGGCCATTGGGATCGCGGAAAGCATCGGCCGGCGCGGCGTCGGCCGGTGTGCTGACTGGAACATCCAGCAAATCCGCCGTCAGCACCGGGCCGCGAGCGTGCAGCAGGGCGCGGGCGAGCACATTGTCGAGTTCGCGCACGTTGCCCGGCCAGTCC
>JBATDL010000064.1:0-2087 GCA_049663445.1 Candidatus Competibacter sp. | reverse complement strand
GTCCAGGGGTAGCCCGCAATCGGCCAGCGCGGTTCTGATCCAGCGCAGCAGGCCGGCCGGGTCGGCATCGTCCAGTCCCGGTAAGGCATCCAACCGGTGGTGATCGAGTACTCGGTAGATCGGCTCGAACCGGGCTTTCACCTCACCGTAGTCGACCGTCCACCCTCGGACGTCATCCAGCGGCGCAGTCAGGTGCAACCGGATTCGATAGCTATGTCCGTGCAACCGGCGGCGCGGGTCGTCCGCCGGTGCCCGCCGCAGGCGTAGGGCGCTGTCGAAGGTTCGCTCTTTCCAGATGCGGTAATGCCGACCGTCGTAATGGCAACCAGCGGTGGCGGTTTCGTAGACCGTGACCCAGGATAAGGGCGGGAGTTGCGGCCGCAGGCGCTCCCACAGCCAGCCGGCTAGCCGTTCGCTGGTCGGGTTGTCCAGACCGGGCAGTTCGTTGAGACAGGCGTAGTGCAGTTCGGCGTGCAGCGGTGCCCACAGCGCGTCGATTCGGTCGTAGTCCACCCCGAGATCGCGGCCGCCCAGATCCTGATCGACATGCAGGATGACCTCAAAGCCGTGACCGTGCATCCGCCCGCAAGGATGGCCGGGTGGAACGTGGGGCAACTGGTGGGCAGCCTCGAAGCGAAAGCGCCGCCAGAGGTGAGCGTGGTCGTGATCGTCCAGATCGACGCCTCGATCGCGGGTGCTATGGATGCCGACGCTGGCGAGGCTGGGCAAGTCCAGTTGCGCCCGCAGCCAACGGGCCAGATTTTCGTCGGTCGGCGCCGGTAGATGCTCGTTGAGGAGGGAGTAGTCCAGCGGCGCCACCGCCGCTCGCAGCCGCTCGGCCAGCACATCGCTTTCGGCCCCTGGAAACGACGCCACCGCCGGGGGAAATTCGGCCCGGACCCGTGCCAGAAAGCTGTGCCCGTGCAGGCGGCGGGCGCGGTGGCCCACCGGCAGGATATCGACCTGCCTGGCCGCTTCGAAGGGGGCGGCCGCCGTGAAGTACAGCCGGGTGCTCATGGCGCCAGTTCCCGGAACCGTTCCAGCAGGGGATCGGGAATACCGGCTTCGGCGAAGCCTTTGGCGCGTAACTGACAGGCTGGACAGACTCCGCAAGGGGGTTGCAAGCCGTTGTAACAGGTGTGGCTGTCGGCCAGCGCTGGCAAGGCGCCGAGGTCGCGGGCCATCCACACCGTTTCCGCTTTGGATTTGAACATCAGTGGGGTGTGGATGGTGATCTCGTAGTCCATCCCCAGCCGGATGGTTTGCTCCAGGGCCTGGATCGTGGCCTGCCGGCAGTCGGGATAACCGCTGTAGTCGGTCTGGGCCACGCCGGTGACCAGATCGTGAATCCCGCGTGGATAGGCGAAAGCGGCGGCAAAGGTCAGGAAGATCAGATTTCGCCCCGGCACGAAGGTGGCGGGTAACTGGGTACGGGCGTCCACGCCCGCCTGTACCACGATGCCGGGGTCGGTCAGGGCGTTGCCGCCCAGGGCGGCGAAGGTGTTGATCGGCAGCACGGCGTGCGGAACGCCGGCCCGGACGGCAATCCGAGCGGCGCAGGCCAGCTCGATGCGGTGGCGCTGGCCGTAGTCGAAGGTGATCGCTTCGATATTTCCGGTGCCGAACCGGTCCAGCGCCCAGTACAGGCAGGTGGTGGAGTCCTGCCCGCCGGATAGAACGATGAGGGCGGGGTTCATGGACGATACTTCCCCGTGCTGGCGCCCGGTCAAGGCTCAGGCTATCAGGATGCCGGCGCCGCGATCAGGCTTGAAGGGGCGGCGGCGCTGGATAAATGCCATCTCGGTGATGGGCGGGCTCAGATCAGGGAGCCCTTAGCGTCTTTCTTGGATTTCTTTTCGGCTTTTTTCTCTTTCAGGGTTTTGGTTGGTTTTTTCTTGGCTTCTTTCTTAGTGTCGGTGCCTTTACTCATGGTTTCTCTCCTCGTGATCTCGTGTGAGTTTTGCTTTCCCCGGCGTTCGGTTGGGTCGGGGTTCCATCGGGACGGCGTCTTGGCCACGCGCCAGCGCTCCCAAACTCCTGCTGCGGTTACCAGCCGCCCCACCATGGTCCGGCGGCTGGTCTCGGCT
>JBATDL010000063.1:0-1904 GCA_049663445.1 Candidatus Competibacter sp. | reverse complement strand
GGAATCTTATTTTCCGGATTTTCGACGAATTGTCGGCCACAATCCTTGCAAGCGAATTTGGGTTTATGGTTATGAATACTGCCGTTCTTAACGACATTCAATGAATGACAACGTGGACAAATCATGTCTTTTTTCTCACTCCTCTCATCACCGCTAAAATCACACCATAATTCGGTCACTACTTTTTACAGGACTACCCAAACTCGGTGCAACTCATGGCAGCTAAGTACGAGATCATCATTTACTGGAGCAAGGAAGATAACGTGTACCTTGCGGAAGTGCCGGAATTGCCTGGCTGTATGGCAGACGGCGAAAGTTATCAACAAGCCCTTCAAAACGCGGAAGTCGTTATCCAGGAATGGCTTGAAACTGCCCAGGAGTTGGGTCGGCAGATTCCGGAGCCTCGCGGTAGACTCATGTACGCCTGACCATTGGCTCAGCGCCGACCCAATACTGTGCCTCCGGACTCTGCGCAACGGCGGTTCGTCGCTCGTCTCGGGCGGCCTTGCCGGGCGAGGCGTGGGCGCTATCATGACCGCCTCAAACCGCCATCACCCCAGGCCTCCCACGCATGGACACCCTCAAGATTCGCGGCGCGCGCACGCATAATCTGCAAAACGTCGATCTCGACCTGCCGCGCGACCGGTTGATCGTCATCACCGGCCTGTCCGGTTCCGGCAAATCCTCGCTGGCCTTCGATACGCTCTACGCCGAAGGCCAGCGCCGTTACGTCGAATCGCTGTCCGCCTACGCCCGGCAGTTCCTGTCGTTGATGGAAAAGCCGGACGTGGACCATATCGAAGGACTGTCGCCGGCCATTTCCATCGAGCAGAAATCCACTTCGCACAATCCCCGTTCCACGGTCGGGACGATCACCGAGATTTACGATTATCTGCGGCTGCTGTACGCACGAGCCGGGATTCCACGCTGCCCGGACCACGGCATCGATCTGGACGCCCAGACCGTCAGCCAGATGGTGGATCAGGTGCTGGCGCTACCGGAGGGCGGGCGCTTGATGCTGCTGGCGCCGGTGGTGAAGGAGCGCAAGGGCGAACACGTCAAACTGTTGCAGGAACTGCGCGCCCAGGGCTTCGTCCGTGCCCGCATCGACGGCGAAGTGGTGGAACTGGACAGCCCGCCCATCCTGGATTTGCGCCGCAAGCATACGATTGAAGTGGTGGTGGATCGCTTCAAGGTCCGGGACGATCTCGGTCAGCGTTTGGCGGAGTCGTTCGAGACCGCGCTACGGCTGGCGGAGGGCATGGCGCGGGTGGCGTTTCTGGACGAACCGACGCGGGCCGAGTTGTTGTTTTCCGCTGGCTTCGCCTGTCCAGTCTGCGGTTACAGCCTGAGCGAGCTGGAGCCGCGCCTGTTCTCCTTCAACAATCCGGTCGGCGCTTGCCCGATGTGCGACGGCTTGGGCGTCAAACAATTCTTCGACCCCGAGCGAGTGGCGGCGCATCCACATCTGAGCCTGGCGCGCGGGGCGGTGCGCGGCTGGGATCGCGACAATGTCCATTACTTTCAACTCATCCAGTCCTTGGCGCGGCATTACGGTTTCGAGGTGGACACCCCGTTCCAGGATCTGCCCGAGCGGATCCGCCGGCTCGTTTTGCACGGCAGCGGCGGGGAAGCCATCGACTTCGAACATAGTAACAGTCGCGGCGAGACCCATCACCGCCGCCGTCCTTTTGAGGGCGTGATTCCCAATATGGAGCGCCGCTACCGGGAAACCGAATCGAATCTGGTGCGCGACGAGCTGGTGAAATACCTGAGCAGCCAGCCCTGCCCCTCCTGCCAGGGCGCGCGCTTGACCCGATCCGCCCGCCATGTGTTCGTTGCCGGCCGCAGCCTGCCGGAGATTGTCACCCTGCCTATCGGCGTGGCCCGTGAATTCTTCGTCG
>JBATDL010000062.1:0-10070 GCA_049663445.1 Candidatus Competibacter sp. | reverse complement strand
ACGCAACACCGTGCGCTGGCTGTGCCACAGGTGGAACCCAACCGCGAACCGACTCAGCGCCAGCCGACGGACCCCTTCTTCAATATGACCAAATTCGGTGCGCTCGCCGCGCAGGAACTTGCGCCGGGCGGGAACGTTAAAGAATAGTTCGCGCACCTCGACGGTGGTGCCAATCGGATGCGGCGCCGGAACCGGCTCGCTGAAGGTGTCGCCGCCATCGCCACCGATGCGCCAGCCGCTATCCTGACCGGCGACGCGGGAGGTCAAGGTCAGCCGCGACACCGAAGCGATGCTGGGCAACGCCTCGCCACGGAAACCCAGACTGGTCACCTGTTGGAGATCCTCGAAGCTGGCGATCTTGCTGGTGGCGTGGCGGGCCAGCGCCAGCGCCAATTGGTCGGGAGCCATGCCGCCGCCATCGTCGCGTACCCGAATCAACCGTACCCCACCCTGCTCCACTTCAACGACGATGTGGGTCGCCCCGGCATCCAGGCTATTTTCCATCAGCTCCTTGACGACTGCCGCCGGGCGCTCGACCACCTCGCCGGCGGCGATCTGGCTAACCAGTTGCGGCGGCAGCCGCCGGATACTCGTGCTCACCGTAAGGAGAATCCCGCGACGGGTGGAAAGATGGCGGGATAACGAATCGCGAGGCAGTAGATCGTTGATCGTTGCCTCGCCAGCTCGCTATTACTTGATGACCTGTTGCAAGGCTTCCAGCACTTGCCGGGCACCGACCGAATCATCGGGCTGATCGTTGCTGTTGCGAACCACCACCAGCGTGCGCGCACCCTGACCCGCCAACCGAACCCGGTAGCGGGTTCCCACCGCCGGTGCTTCCGGCTTGTCACGCCAGAAGGCCAGCTTGGAAAAGAAACCCTCCTCGCCCGGCTTCTGGTTCTCCTTTTCGGGGTCGCGGTATTCGACCACGTATAGGCCCTGGCCACGATTCTGTTCCTCCACCGCGTAATTGCTGCCATCCAGCGCCAGCCCCACCAGCCGCCAAGCCCGGGAGTAGTCTTCGTCGATGAGCAACTGGCTCTCGCCGCCCTGCTCGACCAGATGCGCGCGCGGCCCCGCCGTCGCGGCTGCCTTGGCCTGCTGGGTCTCGGCTCGCTTCTCCGACGCGCCCAGGTAGACCGTCAGCCGGTTGAGCATTTCGGCTTCCAACTCCGGATCGGAGGGCCGCCGCTGCCAGATATAGGCATTGCTGGCGCTGGCGGACGCGCCACCGACCGCCACTTCCTCCACCCCATAATGAGTCAGATACAGATCCGTAACCTTGCCGTCCGAGGCACGTTCGAGCCGGACCCGGAATTTATCGCGGGTCGGCGCCGAGTAGAGGATATCCAGATACTTTTTCAGCAGGCCGCGCAGGCCATCCTGGGGAATATCGGCGCGGTTCTCCACCCAGTCGGTTTCCATGATGCCGATGGTGGGATCGTCGCGCTTCAGAACAAAACCGTTGCTGGTCCAGAACTCCCGAACCTTGGACCAAACCTGATCGGTGGGCGCCGCAATCGCCAGCCAACGTTGGTTGCCATCCTGCTCCAGGGTAATACCCGGCTGCGGTGGCAGCACCGCTTCGGGCGCGCGGGCACGCGGTTGCGACCCGCCACGCTCCTTGGCGTAGGTCGACAGGCTGGCCGAACCAGAGGGGTTGAGCTCCGGCACCAGCAGGGTGTCGTCGATGGTGGACGAGGTGAGATCCGGCGGGATTTCCAGCGGCTGCGACACCGTGCTTTTCCGGTAATCCGGCCGCCGATCCGGCAGCAGGGTATCGAAGCTGGTGGAACAACCCGAAGAAACTGCCACGACAGCGACGACAAGCGCAGTCGCGCGCCAGAGGGAAAACGAAAACCGAATTATCATGGCTTTACCCAATCACTCCCGCCTGCCGCATCGCCGCCAGCACCGCCGGTTGCAAGGATTCGGACAGCGGCGTCAGCGGCAACCGGATACCCGGCGGAATCAGGTCCAACTGGCCGACCGCCCATTTTACCGGAATCGGATTGGATTCGAGGAACAGTGCCTTGTGCAGTTCGGCCAAACGACTGTTGATGGCTTCGGTCAGGCTGCGGTCGCCGGCCAGCGCGGCGGCGCACATCTCGCGCATGGCGCGTGGCGCAACGTTGGCGGTAACCGAAATCGTGCCCTTGGCGCCGTTGAGAATCGCTTCGGCGGCAATACCATCCTCGCCGCTGTAGACATCCATGCGGTCACCGAGGCGCCGCACCAGCTCCCGAATGCGCTCGATGCTGCCGCTGGCTTCCTTGATGCCGACGATGTTGGGAATATCGGCCAAGCGCTCGACGGTTTCCGGCTTCATGTCGCAGGCGGTACGGCCGGGCACGTTGTACAGAATCTGCGGGATCGCCACACTGTCGGCAATCAGCTTGTAGTGTTGGTACAAGCCTTCCTGCGTGGGCCTGTTGTAATAGGGGGTCACCAGCAGGCAGCCGTCGGCGCCGGCCGCCATGGCGCGCTGGGTCAGATGCAGCGCCTCGCGGGTGGAGTTGGCGCCGGTGCCGGCGATCACTGGAATCCGCCCCTTGACCTGCCCCACCACCTTGCGGATCACCGCAATGTGTTCCTCATAATCGAGCGTCGCCGATTCGCCGGTGGTGCCGACCGCGACGATGGCGGCGGTACCGTTGTCGATATGAAATTCCACCAGCCGCGCCAGCGCTTCGAGATCCAGCGCGCCGTCCGCGCGCATCGGGGTGACGACCGCCACCATGCTGCCACGAAACATAATCTTATACTCTCTAATTTTCCAAACAATCATCGCATGGTACGGATACCGGGCGAGCTTGACAAGCGCCCGCGCGGCGCGGCGCGAGGGCGGTTTTCACCCCTGCTGGATGCCTGTACACTGCGATTTATCATCCCTTGGTTATTTGCCCGTAGGAAGCCCTGTCCGTGAAAAACTATCTGGTCGTTTCCGCCCTCGGCGAAGACCGTCCTGGTCTGGTCAACGAACTGTCCCGCGTGATCCTGGAATGCGACTGCGGCATCGTGGACAGTCGCATGACCGTGCTGGGCGGTGAGTTCGCCATCCTGCTGCTGGTCCAGGGTAACTGGAATACCCTGACCAAGCTGGAAATGCAGCTCAAGCGGCTGGAACAGGCGCTGGATATGACCATCGTCGCCAAACGCACCGAGGGCCGCGCGCCGGCGGGCGATATCCTGCCCTACGCCGTGGAAGTGGTGGCAGTCAACCAACCCGGCATCGTCCATCACCTGGCCGGCTTTTTCGCCAGCCGCTCGATCAACATCGAGGATATGGTCACGCGCAGCTACAGCGCGCCGCATACCGGCACGCCGATGTTCTCGGTCAACCTGGCCATCGGTATTCCGGCCAACACCCACATCGCCCTGCTACGCGAGGAATTCCTGGATTTTTGCGACGACCTGAACCTGGACGCGGTGCTGGAACCGATCAAGGGGTAAATCGACATGAGCGTGACCGTGGGTCAGCCTGTTCCCGACTTCAGTGCCGTCGCGACCGGCGACCGGATCGTGCGGCTTTCCGAACTGCGCGGCCACCCGGTGGTGCTGTATTTCTATCCCAAGGACAACACCTCGGGCTGCACGCTTGAAGGCCAGCAGTTCCGGGACCTGCACGACCGCTTCGCCGCCCTGAACACGGTGGTGTTCGGCGCGTCGCGCGACAGCCCGCGCAGCCACGACCGTTTCCGCGCCCAGCAAAACTTTCCGTTTCATCTCATCGCCGACACCGACCGGGCACTGTGCCAATTATTCGGCGTGCTAAAGCCGAAAAAAATGTACGGCAAGGACGTAGTGGGCGTGGAACGCAGCACCTTCCTGATCGATTCGGAGGGCGTGTTGCGACGGGAATGGCGCAAGGTCAAACCGGACGGCCACGCTGCCGAAGTGCTGGCTGCGGTGGAGTCCCTGGGTTCGTAACCCGCACCGACACCCGATCCACGCGACTGTTGCGTCTCTTGCAAAGCCGATCTTCCTGCCCGCAACCCGCGCCATGACGCCCGATTCCGCTCCGATGCCCGAAACCGCCGCCACGCCTCTCGCGATCCATCCGGCCGACCGCCGCCTGTTCGTGCTCGACACCAACGTGCTGATGCACGATCCCACCGCCCTGTTTCGCTTCAAGGAACACGACATCCACCTGCCGATGATGGTGCTGGAAGAATTGGACCGCGCCAAGAAGGGCGTTTCCGAAGTCGCCCGTAATGTCCGCCAGGTCAGTCATCTCCTGGACGATCTGATCACCGGCGCCAACAAGGACGAGATCGATCGGGGCCTACCTCTGCCGGGTCCGGTCAACCACCACGGGGAATCAACTAGCGGCCGGCTCTATTTCCAGATTCGCCCCACCCGCTTGAGCCCACCCGCCACGCTGCCGGGCAACGCCCCGGACAACGACATTCTCGGCATGGCGCTGACCCTGCAACAGGATCATCCCCGTCGTCAGGTTACCTTGGTCTCCAAGGACATCAACCTGCGGATCAAGGCTGCCATCCTCGGCATCCACGCCGAAGACTATTACAACGACCAAGTGTTGGACGACGTCAACCTCCTGTACGGCGGCACCCACAACCTGCCGGCCGACTTTTGGGATAGCCACGGCAAGGAGATGGAATCGTGGAAGGAAAGCGGGCGCACCTTCTACCGGGTCCATGGTCCCGACACAGCCCACTGGCATCCGAACCAGGGTCTGTTTCAAGCGGAAACCGATGCGGCGTTCATCGTCCGCCAGTTGCGCGGCACGGAAGCCGTCATCGAAGTCCTTCGGGACCACACCACCCCCAACCATGCGGTTTGGGGCATCACCGCCCGCAATCGCGAGCAGAACTTCGCGCTTAACCTACTATTGGACCCGGAGATCGATTTCGTCTCCCTGCTCGGCGCCGCCGGCACTGGCAAGACGCTGCTGGCACTGGCGGCCGGGCTGGCGCAGGTGCTGGACGCGAAGCGCTACCGCGAGATCATCATGACCCGCGTGACCGTGCCGGTCGGCGAGGACATCGGTTTCCTGCCCGGTACCGAGGAAGAAAAGATGACCCCCTGGATGGGTGCATTGATGGACAACCTGGAAGTGTTGGCCCCGCAGGAAGGCGGCGAATGGGGTCGCGCCGCCACCGCCGATCTGCTCAGCAGTAAGATCAAGATCCGCTCGCTCAACTTCATGCGTGGCCGTACCTTCCAAAACAAGTACCTGATCATCGACGAAGCCCAGAACCTGACCTCCAAACAGATGAAGACGCTGATCACCCGCGCCGGCCCCGGCACCAAGGTGATTTGCCTGGGCAACATCGCCCAAATCGATACCCCTTATCTATCCGAGACCACCTCGGGCCTGACTTATGTGGTGGACCGGTTCAAGGATTGGCCGCACGGCGGCCACGTTACTCTGCGTCGCGGCGAGCGCTCGCGGCTGGCCGAGTTCGCGTCCGACCGGCTTTAAGCACCACGCATGACCGATCACCTGATCGCCCTGTTCTCGCTGGCCTGGCTGCTGTGGATTGCCCTGGTCGCGGTCGGGCTGATCCTGGAACGTCGCCCGCCGGCGGCAACGCTGGCCTGGCTGCTGGCACTGCTGTTTATGCCCTACTTCGGCTTCCTGGTGTATCTGCTGTTCGGACCGCGGCGGCTGCACCGGCGCCGACGGCGCTACAGCCGCGCCCGCGAACGCCTGATTCAATCCACCCGCGATCTGCGTCCCGACCAGGCCATCCCGCTTCACTTTCCCGACGCCGGTCTGGAGCGGCAACTAGCGCTGCTGCTGGAACGGGTCGGCCAGGGCGCGCCCACGCCGGCCATCGCCGTGATCCCGCTGGAAACCGGCAATGCCTGTTTCGAGTCCATCGAAGCGAGCATCGCTGCCGCCACACATCACATCCATCTGGAATACTATCTATGGACGCCGGATCGGATCGGCGCGCGGCTGCGCGACCTGCTGGCCGCCAAGGCCCGTGCCGGGGTACGGGTGCGCCTGTTGCTGGATGCCATCGGCTCCGACCGCGCCAATCATCGCTTTCTACAGCCTCTGCGGGACGCCGGGGTCCAGGTAGCCTGGTTCAATCCCATCGGCCTGCGCCGCCTGCGCCTGCGCTACGTCAACTTCCGTACCCACCGCAAGATCGTGGTCTGCGACGGAAAGGTTGGCTTCACCGGCGGCATCAACGTCAGCGACACCCATAGCGCCACCCACAGCGGGCCGGACGCCTGGCGTGACACCCACCTGCGCATCGAAGGCGAGCCGGTGCACCGCTTGCAGTTCATCTTTCTGGAAGACTGGTACTTCGCCACCAACCAGGCGCCGTTCGAACCGGAATTCTTTCCCCGTTTCGCCGAAACGACCGGTCCGTGGCTGCAAATCGTCGAATCCGGCCCCGACAACGACCGCCACGCCATCGCCAAACTGTATTTCGCCGCCATTGCCGGCGCCCAGCGGCAAATTCTACTAGCCACGCCTTACTTCGTCCCCAGCGAGGCGCTGACCGCCGCCCTCATCACCGCCGCCTTGCGCGGGGTGGAGGTGCGGGTGTTGGTGCCCAAGCGCAGCGACTCCCGCTTGGTCAGCGCCGCCGCGCGCAGCTATTACGACGAACTGGTCGGTGCCGGCGTCACGATTCACGAGTACGGCCCGCCCATGCTGCACGCCAAACTGCTAGTGGTGGACGAACGGATTGCGACAGTGGGCAGCGCCAATTTCGACAACCGCAGCCTGACGCTGAATTTCGAGACAATAGCGGTACTGTACGACGCTGGCCTGGCCAAGCAACTGGCTCGTAGTTTCGCCGCCGACCTGCACCATGCCAGCCGCTACATCAAGCCGGGTCGGCGCGCCACCCTGGGCCAGCGGCTGGGCGAATCCACCGCTCGGTTGCTGTCGCCGCTATTGTAATGGTGCTTGTCAATCCCGCGAAAACAAGTATCGCCTCATCGGGGGTTAGGACCGAAGAGCGCCGGCCTCCACATCCTCATTCTCCACCAGCAAGGTCGGCCGTGGCCACGCCTTTAGAATGGATTGCACCACGGTCGCCAGCGGGATGGCGAAGAATATCCCCCAGAACCCCCACAGACCGCCGAACACCAGCACCGCCACGATAATGGCGATCGGGTGCAGATCGACCACCTCGGAAAACAGCAGCGGCACCAGCACATTGCCATCCAAGCCCTGAATGATCAGGTAAGTCCCCAGCAACCACATAAACTCGGAACCCCAACCCCACTGGAAAAATGCCACCAGCGCCACCGGCACCGTCACCACTACCGCACCAATATAGGGCACGATCACTGATAGCCCCACCATCAGGGCAAGCAGCATGGCGAACTGCAAGCCCATGAGGGCAAAAGCTACAAAGGTTGCAACCCAGACCGCCAGTATCTCCAGAAACTTGCCGCGCACGTAATTGCCCATCTGCCGGTCCACCTCGCGCCAGACCTGCTGCGCCAGGGTGTGATCGTGTGGCAGGAAGCCGTGCAGCCAATTCAGGATCAACTCCTTATCTTTCAAAAAGAAGAACACCAGCAGCGGTAATAGCACCACGTAGATCGTGATGGTGATGACGCCCATACCCGCCGCCAGCGACCAGGACAGTACGCCCTGGCCCCAGGTGGCGATCTCGGCCTTCATGGCGTTGATGACCCCCAGCACCTGCACTTCGGTGATGAATTCCGGGTACATCGCCGGCAGGCTAAGCAGCAGATTCTGGCCCTTGACGATCATATTGGGTAGTTGCTGGATCAACTGGGACAACTGCCGGGAAACCATGGGCAGCAAACCCAGCAGCAAAAACAGCACGAAGGCAATGAACAGGACAAATACCAGCACGGACGCCAGCAACCGTGGCAGATGCAACCAACGTCGCAAGAGTTGCACGACGCCCTCCAGCAGGTCGGCGATGACCATGCTGGCCAGCACCGGCGCCAAATCCCGACCCATAGTCAGGACCACGCTAGTGCCCAGTACCAGCACGACGGTCAAAATGACCGCTTGGGGGTCGTTAAATAACTGATGAAACCAGTCGCGGATAATCTTCATGACATGCCCTGTGGCCTTGTGCATCTGCGTGGCGGGCGATGTTAGCAACAAAGCCGGCTCTATCCCAATCATCCGGCGGCCAGCGTCTGAACCGCCCGCCGCTCCCGTGGTCTATCAGGTCTTGGAACCAGACCCGCCAATACGCGCCCAGCGCGCAACGGAATGGGCAACCCTACAAAACATGCCAAATGTCCGCTTGAGCGTATTGCACTAAATTTGTGCAATCAGCCACTCGATCATCCATGTTCGGCTGCGTCCTGCGAGCGCCCATGATCGGTCCACGGTTGTTCAGCCGGATTTCAGGTGAATAAAGCATCATCAAGCGACTGATTTTGTTGTCTTCACCTCGAAACAATGCCTGGATGACCTCCGTTGGCGCCTTATCCGAAGACCGAACTCCGACCCTAGCAATCACCAGCGGCGGTTGGTCCATTAATTGCTTTACCTCCCCAAGAAGTGTCAGCGGAGGGAAGCCACCGCAACCACCCGCGCCACGAGGGCTATTGGTCGATCCGGCCAGAAACACGCTGGATCTCTGCGGCGACCCGCCCGCCACCGGCCCATGCCCGGGACGCAAGGACCGAGAAAGGAATCGTCAAAGCCGAACCCGAAGGCTCGCACCGGGAAGTTGCCCCGTTCCCGCGACCATCTATAGAGAGGTACGACCGATGAAGATTTTCAATCGTTATTTATCGCGCTACGAAGAGAGTCGCGAAGAGACGCTATCGCTGCACGATTACCTGGAACTGTGCAAGACCGACCCGACCGCCTATGCCAGCGCCCCCGAACGTTTGTTGAAAGCCATTGGCGAACCGGAGTTGGTCGATACCCGCAACGACTTGCGGCTGTCGCGAATTTTCCAGAACAAGATACTCAAGATCTATCCCGCCTTCGAGGAATTCTACGGGATGGAGGACGCCATCGAGCAGATCGTCTCCTATCTCCGACACGCCGCGCAGGGACTGGAAGAAAAGAAGCAGATCCTCTACCTGCTCGGCCCGGTGGGCGGCGGCAAGTCCTCGCTGGCCGAGCGGCTCAAGCAGTTGATGGAGAAAGTGCCGTTCTACGCCATCGCCGACTCGCCGGTGTTCGAATCGCCGCTGGGGCTGTTCAATCCCGACGAGGATGGCCCGATCCTGGAAGAGGATTTCGGCATCCCGCGCCGCTACCTGCGCCACATCATGTCGCCTTGGGCGGCCAAGCGCTTGCAGGAGTACAACGGCGACATCACCCAGTTCCGGGTGGTCAAGCTGCGGCCGTCGATCCTGCATCAGACCGCCGTCGCCAAGACCGAACCGGGCGACGAGAATAATCAGGACATCTCTTCGCTGGTCGGCAAGGTGGATATCCGCAAGCTGGAGCATTTTGCCCAGAACGACCCGGACGCCTACAGCTTCTCCGGCGCCCTGTGCCGCGCCAATCGCGGGCTGATGGAATTCGTGGAAATGTTCAAGGCGCCGATCAAGGTGCTGCACCCCTTGCTGACCGCCACTCAGGAAGGCAACTACAACAGCACCGAAGGGCTGTCGGCGATCCCGTTCGAGGGGATCATTCTAGCCCACTCCAACGAGTCGGAATGGCAAAGCTTCAGAAACAACAAAAACAACGAGGCGTTCCTCGACCGGGTCTATATCGTCAAGGTGCCTTACTGCCTGCGGGTATCGGACGAGGTCAAAATCTACCAGAAACTGCTCACCAACAGTTCGCTGTCGCAAGCGCCCTGCGCGCCCGGCACGCTGGAGATGCTGGCGCAGTTCTCGACCCTGACCCGGGTCAAGGAACCGGAAAACTCCAGCATCTTCTCCAAGATGCGGGTCTACGACGGTGAGAACCTCAAGGATACCGACCCCAAGGCCAAGTCGATGCAGGAATACCGCGACTACGCCGGGGTGGACGAAGGCATGACCGGTATTTCCACCCGCTTCGCCTTCAAAATTCTGTCGCAGGTGTTCAACTTCGACCATGCCGAAGTTGCCGCCAATCCGGTGCATCTACTCTATGTGCTGGAGCGGCAAATCGAACGCGAGCAGTTCCAGGC
>JBATDL010000061.1:0-5991 GCA_049663445.1 Candidatus Competibacter sp. | reverse complement strand
GGACGTTTAGCCGGCCAAGCCGCCGAGTTCGAGGCAGTGGAAGTTTAATCTTTGAGACGATGTTGTTCCATCGCTTCATGCCATTCCTTTTCCTCGGCATGCAGGTAGAGACCGGTGGTATCGAGTCTGGCGTGGCGGGCGTTGCGCTGCAAGTGGCGGAGTTCGATGCCGGCATCGGCTTGATGAGTGATACTGGTATGACGGAACCAGTGGGTGGATGCCCGCCGTAGTTTTTCGGCTTGATGGGGATCGTCCGTTTCCAAGCGAGCGGCCGCCCGTGCCACCAAATCCTTGACGATACGGTAGATCATGTTGTCGCCGATGCCAGCGGTGCCTTTTAAATTCAATACCAGCGGGGTCGGCTCGGCGGGGGCGGGCAATGGCGGCAGACCATGGAAACGACGGTATTCGCTCAGCGCCTCCAGCATATCCTGATTGACGGGTACCTGGGCTTCCTTGCGGCCTTTGCCGATGACGCGCCACCACCAGCGGTCACGAATCCGGGTGAAGCTGCCCATGGTATGGCCGGCGACTTCGCCGACCCGAGGACCCAGCAGGTAGAGCAAGGCGACCAAATACTGGGCTCTGGCGTGGTGCTGGCGGTCGCGCTGGCTGTCGCGAGGCAAGGCCGCGACGGCGGCCAGTAAGGCTTGCCACTGATCGTGTTCAAGAAACCGTTCCACTTGGCGCAAAGGTTGAAGGCCGCGCGAACGACGCCGAGCCAGCGCCAGCGGGTTGCCAGCCAGGTAGCCGGCCTTAACCAGGTAGCTGAACAGGGAGTTGATAATCAGCATCGCCAGCTTGCGGCTGGAGGGACTCAACGGCCCCAGAAACGGCCGCCAGCGAGGGCTGAAGCGTGGCGCCTTGGTGCCGCACCAGCGCTCGCGCGGCTGTGGATCGGCGAGGAAAAGTTCGTACTGAAGGCAGTCCTCGCGGGTCAAGCTCGACAACGGCTTGCCGCGCTCCAGCAAGGCCCACAACAATAGGCGTTCGGCCTCCTTGCGATAATTGCGCAAGGTCTGCGGCGAATCGTGAAACTCGGCCAGCCAAGCCTGAATCGCTTCAAGATCGTTGCTGGCGGTCAATTGACAGACCACCTCCGGGCCAGCGCGGTTGCCACCGGCACGCCCGTCGAAAGCTTCCGGTACCCGCAGGCGTTCCAGGGGCAGAGGCGGGGCGTCAGGCACGGCGCTTCCATCATCTTGGACGATAGAGACCAATGGTGAAGAAGGTAGGTCGTTCATGTCCGGGCACGCTCGGAGTGAAGGGATGGTGTCAAGGGGCCTGTGCGATGTGCGACTTCATCAGACGTCGTAGCTAGTTGATGAAACGAGAAAATATAATGATAGGCGCCAGCCATGATACCACCATGCACGTCACTCTGAAGCAATTGCGCGTGTTCGTGAGCATTACCCAGGCGGGGACCCTGACTGCGGCCGCCGAGCGCCTGAATCTGACCAAACCGGCGGTCAGCATGGCCTTGCGCGAGTTGGAAAATCACTTGGGTCATCCGCTTTTTGATCGTTTTCGTAATCGCCTGCTGCTGAACTCGTACGGCGAGCAATTACTACCGTGGGCCGATGAACTGCTGACCCGCACAGCCATGTTGCCGCGCGCGTTGGACGATCCGCTGACCGGCGGCACGTTGGCGATCGGTGCGAGCCGCACCATCGGTACTTATTTGCTGCCGTCGTTGATCGCGGCCTTCCGCAAGGAGACCGGACATCACGATCAACGCGTGTGGATCTCTCACACCACGGCGGTTTGCACGGCGCTGGCCCGGTTCGAACTGGATCTGGCGCTGGTGGAAGGCGATGTCGGTCAGCACGCCCTGGAGTCGACTCCCTGGCTGGAAGACCCGCTGTGTGTATTAGCGCCGGTGGGTCATTCGCTGGTCGGGCGCGGCGTCCTAGCACTGACGGAGTTGGAGGGAGAAGCCTGGTTGATTCGTGAACCAGGCTCCGGTAGCCGCGAACAGTTTTTCGCCTTGATCGGTTCACGGTTACGCCATTGCCCGGTGTCGTTAGAGTTAAACAGCACGGAAGCGTTGCTTCAGGCCGTGGCGGCGGGTTTGGGTTTGGCCTGCCTGTCCCGTCTCGCCGCCGCCGATGCGCTTGCTCACGGCCGGGTCAGGGAACTGCCTTTGGCGGTTCCTTTGGATCGCCGTTTCCATATCGTCCTGCACCGTGACAAATATCGCGGTCCGCTGCTCGAACGTTTCATCCGGCACTGTCAGTCTTTCAGCCTACCAGCGCGTTGATCGCCTGGGTCAGGCCGACGCCGCCGATCACCAGCCAGCCAAACAATAGCAACGCCAGTAGCAGCGGACGGGGTCCCACGCCGCGCAGTTTACCGATGTGGCTTTCCAGACCCAGCGCCGCCATCGCCATGGTCAACACAAAGCTATCGAAGCTGTTAATGGCGGGCACTATCCCCGCAGGGACCACCGCAAGGGAATTCACCCCGACCATGACCACGAAGAGTAGGGCAAACCATGGGATGGTGATGGCGGGACGTCCTTCTTGTCCGGGATGGCGACGTTGCAGAAATAGGCTGAGCACGATCAGAAATGGCGCCAGCATCATCACTCGGGTCAATTTGGTGATGACGGCGGCGCCGACCACGGCGCCATTCATGGCGTTGCCGGCGGCGACCACTTGCGCGACCTCGTGGATGGTGGCGCCGGTGTAGATACCCATCAAGCGATCCGGCCAGTGCAGCATCTCTTGCAACAGCGGATAAAGAAACATACCTAGCGTGCCGAATAGCACCACGGTCGCCACGGCCATGGCGGTTTGATGCGGTTTACCCCGGACCACCGGTTCGGTGGCCAGCACCGCCGCCGCTCCGCAAATGGAAGCGCCAACAGCCGTGAGCATCGCGGTTTCACGGTCGATTTTCAGCCATCGGGTACCGATCAGATAGCCGCCAATGAAGGTGCTCGCGATGACGGCAAGGTCAGTCAATAGACCCGTCAATCCGACGTCAGCGACCTGCTGAAAAGAGAGCCGAAATCCGTAAAAAATGATGCCGAGCCGCAGCAACCGATTTTGGGCGAAGTGGATGCCCGGCTTCCAGGAAACCGGGATGAAGTGTTGTCCCAGATTGCCCGCCGCCATGCCCAGCAGGATAGCCAGGGTTAACGATGACAATTGGTAGTGTTGCATCCAGGCGGTATTGGCAAGACCGGTCGCCGCCAGTGCGATGAACAGCGGCAACGTCAGTCCGGGCAGAACGATGTACCTCATATGGTTGACCCCCGAAGCGATGAGCGATGGAGCAACCATTGTGGGAATTCTATGAATTTAATGATATTTGAATATTTATTCTAAATAGTAAATAAAAATTGAACGTTTCTCGCGTGTTTTAATAATTCATGATAATAAGAATAATCTTGAATTTTTGCCACACATATTACTGTAAAATACGTATCATGTAATCATTCAATAAATATAACTCCATGGAGTTTCTCCCCTATGGCTCGTTCCGGAATCCGCTACGAAGAAGTCCAGGAAGCCGCCGAAACCTTGCTCGGTCGCGGCCTCAACCCCACTATTCAGCGCGTGCGCGAACTGCTCGGTACCGGCAGCAACACCACGATCAGCGAGCACCTGAAACATTGGCAACAACAACTGGCCGAGTCGCCCAAGGCGGTTCTGCCTCCCACCGTTCCAGAAACCGTGATGACGGCGCTGGAACCGTTTTGGAAAATCGCGGTGCGACAAGCCGAGGCCGCCTTCGAGGAACAGCGCGCGGCGGCGGCGCAAGCCGTGACCGCCGCTGAACAGACTCGCGATGCCGCCGTTGCCGGTGAGCGACAAGCTCAGGCCATCGCCGATGATCTGAGCCGCCAGCTTGATGCCGCCACCTTGTCCGCGCGCCAACTCGCCGATCAATTGCTGGTGGCACGGGAACGCTGCGCGGCGGCGGAAATCGCGATCGAGGCCGCCGAACAACGCACTCGGGCCGAGATGGAGGCCGCCGCGCAAATCCGGGCCGAGACCGAAGCTCGGATCGCCCAAATGGAAGCCGTGTTGCAACAATTGCGGGCCGACATGACCAGCCAGCAGACGCAGGCCCAACAACGCATTGACGACGAACGCCAGCGCGCCGAGGCCAACGAGACCCGGTTAATGCATCTTCTCGATCAGGATCGCGCCGAACACACGGCTGAGCGTCAAGCCTTCGCGACCGAACGCCAAGAGTGGAAAAACCGGGAAGCCGGCTGGCGTGTGCAGTTGGAAACCCAGCGTCGGGAAAATATCGAGACTCGCGCCGCACTGACCATCGCCGAGGAGCGCCTGCGGGTACGGGATACCGAACTGCGGCAAGTTCGCGCCGCACTGACCATCGCCGAAAGCCGCTACGGCGACATGGCGCGCGCCACCGACGCCCTGCGCAATGAGCTAAGAATGGCGCTGGATGCGCAAAACCGCTTGCGGCAGTCCTTCGAAATGAGCCATCAGGCACCGGCTGGCCCAAAAATTCCGCCTGAATCGGAGTAGTCCTCCTGGCGCGTTCCCTGTTTATCATTGGAAATAACCACTAAAATCGTTTTATTTTCAATCGGTGGATAAAGCATTCCTCCCGTATCGGACAAAACCAGCGAGGCCTCCAACATCATGAATGCCGTGGTTCACGCCAAGGCCGAAAGCCGTCATCTGCTCTCGGGCAACGAAGCGGTGGCGCGCGCCGCCTGGGAAGCCGGCGTCCGCGTCGCCGCCGCCTATCCGGGTACTCCCGCCACCGAAATCCTGGAAAACATCGCGCTGTATCCAGACATCTATTCGGAATGGTCGGTTAACGAAAAAGTGGCGGTGGAAGTCGCCATCGGCGCTTCGCTGGCGGGCTCGCGGGCCTTGGCGGCCATGAAGCACGTCGGCATGAACGTCGCCTCGGACGCCTTCATGACCCAGTCCCTGGCCGGCGTGGTCGGCGGTCTGGTGATCGTGGTGGCCGACGATGTCGGGCTATCCTCGTCGCAGAACGAACAGGATTCCCGTTACTGGGGCCGCTTCGGCCACATGCCAGTACTGGAGCCAGCGGATTCCCAGGAAGCCTATGAGATGGTCAAACAGGCTTTCGCGCTTTCCGAGCAATACGAAGTCCCAGTCATCGTTCGCATGACCACTCGCGTCTGCCACGTTAAGGCCATGGTCACGGTCGTGGGCCAACGGATCGAACACGCCGCCGCCGGCTTCCAGAAAAATCCCCAGCGCTGGGTGATGACCCCAGCCAACGCCAAGCCGCGCCTGCCGGTGATGCACCAGCGTGAGCGGCAGCTACAGGCACTGAGCGAAACCAGCGATCTCAACCTCTCGTTCGTCGGCAGCGACCGCCGGATCGGTTTCGTGACTTCCGGACCGGCCTTCATGCATGTCCGTGAGACCTTCCCCAATGCCCCCGTGCTCAAGCTCGGTTTCAGTTGTCCGCCGCCGCTGGAAAAGATTCGTGCCTTTGCCAGCCAGGTCGATACCCTGGTGGTC
Source organism: Candidatus Competibacter sp. (assembly GCA_049663445.1). Taxonomy (GTDB): domain Bacteria; phylum Pseudomonadota; class Gammaproteobacteria; order Competibacterales; family Competibacteraceae; genus Competibacter. The sequence goes on along the minus strand of JBATDL010000061.1, from coordinate 505 downwards.
GTCGAGGAAACCGAACCCTTGCTGGAAACCGAGATCCGCGCCGCCGGTCTGGAAGTGCGTGGCAAGGATATCTTGCCGCGCTGGGGCGAACTGGCACCCAGCGTGTTGCGCCCGGCGATCAAACCCCTGCTGGGAGAGCCCTACCAGGTTCCGGTTCACCCGCAATCGACCGTCTTCCCGCGCCCGCCGACCATGTGCGCCTCTTGCCCGCATCTTGGCCCCTACTTCGCCCTCTCCCACATCCGCAATCTCAACATCATCGGCGACATTGGCTGCTACACCCTCGGTGCCGGTCATCCCTGGAACGCGCTGGACACCTGCACCTGCATGGGCGCCTCTCTGAGCATGGCCCACGGCATGGACAAGGGACGCGGTGAGTCCGACGAGAAGAAAAGCATCGTTGCCGTCATCGGCGACTCCACCTTCCTGCACATGGGTATGCAGGGCCTGCTGAACATGATCTACAACCGGGGCAACGTCACCGTGCTGCTGCTCGACAATCGTT
>JBATDL010000060.1:0-2842 GCA_049663445.1 Candidatus Competibacter sp. | reverse complement strand
GGTGTCGCCGGAAAGGGGGCGGTTGGGACGGCGGCGGCCGGGACGACGACCTGTGACGGCGATGGTGAACTGCGGGCGTTGTAAGCCGTGTGGGGCTGCATGCGGGACAGCACAGTCCAGGCTTCGTTGACCCGGCTGGCAAAGTGATCGGTCCAACTCTCGCCGCCGCCGGCACGGTCTGGATGAAACAACCGCATCAGCAACCGGTGGTGTTCCTTAAGTTGCTCGGCCGTCGCGCCGGGCTCAAGTCCCAGCACGCGGTAATGACTGGCGCCGCGGGCGAAACAAAGCTGCTGAACCAGAAACCGGGCGGCATCCCGCAGTTCGTCGGCCCTGGTCCCGGTCTGGCGGACGGCGTTCTCCAACGTCTCCGACGAACCGTTGGCTAACCACAGCAGCCGGTTCATGTCTCGCGGCAACGGCGCGGTGAGACTCATTCGGTTTTGATGGGCCAGCGGGGTGCGATAGCAGGCCAGCGCCAGTTCGGAGATGTCGGGACCTGGATCGGTCACGCCGCACGCCTCATACTTCCGCCTTTATGCCCTCGAATGGCAGCTTCTTGGCGGAAGGCACGGTTTCACCGTAGTAACTGGCCTGGTAGTAGTAATAGCTGTGATAACCGCCGAGTTGGGTCTCCAGTTTGGTCAGGAGGGTGCCCAACACCGGCACCCGCGCCTCTCGCAGCCGCTTGAAAGCACCCTGCACGTAACCACGCGGCGTGCTGCCCATTTCCACAGTCAACAAGGCGCCTTCGCAGAGATTGCCGATGATCAGTCCGTCGGCCAATCCCAGCAACGGCGGGCTGTCCAGCACTACCTGGTCGAATTTCTCGGCGGCCAGCGTCAACAGCTCCACCATCCGGCCGGACGACAACAGTTCGGCCGGATTGGGCGGCAGCGGTCCGGACGGGATGGCGAACAGGTTGGCGATGAGCGTGGGTCGGGTAATATCGGCCGGATGCACCTCGCCGCCGGCCAGATAGTTGGTTAGCCCGGTTTGGTTATCGAGCTTCAATGCCTGGTGGATCGAGGGTTTGCGCAGGTCGGCCTCGATCAGCAGCGTCCGCTTGCCCGCCTGGGCGAATTGGATGGCCAGGCTCAGCGCGGAGGTGGTCTTGCCCTCGCCAGGCATGGCGCTGGTCACGGTCAGCACTCGGGGTACACCACTGACGGTGGAAAATTGCAGGGCGGTACGCACCGAGCGGTAAGCCTCGGCGAAAGCCGAGCGCGGGTCGTCGTGGCCGATCAGGGCCATAGCGCGCTCGTCGCCGCGCTCTCGTTTGGCCGTCGGAATCATGCCCAGCACCGGCAGCCCCAGCAGCTTCTCCAGATCCTCGGGTCTGCGGAAGGTATCGTCGAGATGTTCGAACAGGAAGGCCAGACCGATCCCCCCCAGCAGGCCCAGCACCAGCGCTAGCATAGCGTTCAGGCGCAGCCTGGGCTTGTAGGGGAAACTGGGCGCCTTGGCCTCGTCCACGATCGAGATGTTGTTGGTGCCGACGCCGGCCGCCACCCCGACTTCCTTGAAGCGCTGCAGCAGACCGTCATAGAGCTGGCGGTTGGTATCCACCTCGCGGCGCAGAATATTGAACTGGATGCTGCGGTCTTGCAGGGCCAGCACATCCTGTTTAAGCTGGTCGAGATTGGCGTGCAGCAGCGCCTCCTCGGCCTTGGCCGCCTCGTAGTTGGCGGTAATCGCCGCCCGGATGTTGCCGATCTCCTGGTCGATCATGCTGTCGACCTGGCCGATCTGGTTGCGCAGTTGCACCATGGTCGGATAAGCCGGCTTGTAGATGCTGAGGTTGTCCTGATACTGGGCTTCCAGCTTGGCCTTGCTCTGCTTGAGATCCTGAATGATCTTGCTGTCCAGCACCTGACTCAGCCCTTGGCCACGGGTACCCAACACCTGTCGATACACCGCCTCGGCGGCGATCCGCCGCTTTTCCGCCTCGCCCAGAGCGGCGTTGGTGGCCTCCAGATTCTGACCGACGATGCTTTCCTTGTCGCCGACGGTAAAAATCTGTTCCTGGCGGGAAAATCCGACCAGCCCGCGTTCGGACTCCTCCAGTTTGACCTTAACCTGTTGCAGCCGCTCCTGCAGGAACTTGCGGGCATAAGTGGTTGCGTCGAAGCGCCGCTCCAGATTCAGGCTGATATAACTCTTGGCCACGGCGTTGAGGATAGCAGCCGCCTGCTTGGGGTCGGGGCTATCGTAGTGCAGCTTGACCAGCCGCGAGTTGCGTACCGGCTCGACCGTCAAGGCGCCCAGGAATCCGTTGATGAGGCCTTCGATCCGTGCGTTTTCCGAGGGCGGCTCCGGTTTCGCGTCGTCGGTTTTCGGCAACCAGTCAGCCAGCCATTGTTTGAACTGGGCTAGCGGCGAGGGCGGCGGCGGCGGAAGATCGGCCAGCCCCAACTGATTGATAACGCGCAGCGCCAAACTGCGGCTCTTCAGCAGTTCGTACTGGGTTTGGTAATAATCCTGGCTGCCCCATCCTCCTCCTTCAGTCGGCGACACTTCCCCCATCTGCATGATCTTGATGTCCTCGCGATCGATTTGCAGGGTCAGGTCGGCGCGATAGATCGGCGTCATCAGGTAGGTGGCGGTCACCACGGCGGTCACCACGATCAGCGTGAAGACGAGGATGGTCCAGCGCCGCTTCAGAATGACCTGCCACAGCTCGCGGAGGTTGAGAGTGTCCTCTTCCGGATCGCCCTCAAACAGCGTTTGCTCACGCGGCTGGGCCAGCATGGGGACACTGCTTTGACGTTCCGCCAAAACCCGGCCGGGCGGGGGCAAGTCGGAGTCGGGAGGTTGAGGTAATTCGGGAATATTCATTAAT
>JBATDL010000059.1:0-1740 GCA_049663445.1 Candidatus Competibacter sp. | reverse complement strand
GTCGTTGACACCCAACGTCGTCGGGTCGCCGGCGGCGTTCCACCGACTGTAGCGGTCGAAGTAGGTGCTGTCGGACGAGGTGTGGTTGAACACGCCGTCGAGGATGATCTTGATGCCGCGGCTGTTGGCCTCGGCCACCAACGTCTGGAACAAGGCCAAATCGCCGAAGTTGTCGTCGATCTGCAGGAAATCCTTGGTATCGTACTTGTGGTTCGACGGCGACTCGAAGATGGGATTCAGGTAGAGGGCGGTCACGCCCAGGTCCTGGATGTAATCCAGCTTGTCGATGATGCCCTGCAGGTCTCCGCCGTAGAAGTTGTTGCTGTACTTCTCGGCGCAGGTGGCCGTGCTGCCGGTGGCGGCGCGCGGGTCGCAGATGCGGGCGTTCCAGTCGGCGCTGTTGCTGCGCACGATGGTGTCGAACGCGCCGTAGAAGAACTCACCGGCCGCGTTGTCGTTGGCGCTGTCGCCATCGCGGAAGCGGTCGGCGAAGATCTGGTAGACCACGGCGTTCTTCACCCAGTCCGGCGTCTCGAAGGCCGGATCATAGATGGTCAACTGCCAACTGTTGTCGGGGCTGCTGCCGAACGTCTGGCCCCAGCCGCCGGTGCGGGCGTCGTCGTCCTCGTAGTAAGCGGTGGAACTGCCGTCCTCGGCGATGAAGCGATAATAGTAGATGGTGGGGTCGGCGCTGGGCGGCAGCGTGGCCTCCCAGAACTCGTAGACGTTGGCATCGCCGGTGAAGGTGACGCCCGACGCGACCTTGGCCATGTTGTAGATAGTTTGCTGGCCGATACGAGCGTTCCACACGCGCACTTTGGCGACGGTCAGGTCGCCGTCGGCGGCGCGCAGCCGGAGCCGGATGCTCGTGCCGGTGGGCACGGCCGCGCCGGGATCGCGAAAGAGCGGGTCGCGGCTGTTGTGGCCCAACTCATTCCACTGGACGTTGTCGTCGTGGGTCGCCGCGCCGGCCACGAAGACCGGGACGGCCAGCAAGGCCAACAGAAAAACGGCCGCCAAGGCCAATACGCGGCGGACTGGGAAAGTAGGTCGTGACATGTGTTCTCCTTAACAATAAAGTGGTTTGTGGCATCCAACGTCCATGGCCGGCTTCGCCCGAAGCCATCCACCATGCAAAAAGGAGCAGCCGACAAACGGCATGCTCCTTCCTTCTGGTATAAATTTTAAACGATAGGGTTGAGTTGTCAACCGTTTTTCAGTGTCCGGCGCTCACCAATTATCGCCCCTTGTTGCTCTCACGTAGATGAGGGCAACTTCCCCAACAGATCAGGAACGTCTTGGGTAGCGATAATCCAAATCCGGTCGTTGTTGATGTCGTCATAGGCGTGGATGAGTCGGTCTCGCAACCCCGCGATCTGTTGCCAGGGAATTAACGGATGATCAGAACGAAACACCGGTGACAACCGTTTCACAGCCTCACCCATGATCTCCAATTGCCGGATCACGGCCGATTGAACCAGCTCGTCTTCTATGAACTTCTCGTAGGACACGCTGCTAATAAAAGTACGCACTTTATTGGCAGCAATACGTATATCCTCAAGGTTTGCCAGGTCATCTTTCATAGATGGTAACAGCCGACTCCAATATTCCTTCGCGGCGAAGCGCGTTTTGGCTCTGTTCGATACCACGCCGGCTCACCACGTCCACATCGCGGCCCAATACCTCTGCTAAAGCCGATTCAAGCGCTTGCAACTTGCTCATCCACGGCCCCTCATCATC
>JBATDL010000058.1:0-2975 GCA_049663445.1 Candidatus Competibacter sp. | reverse complement strand
CTGGACGGCCAGTGCTTCCATCTGGTGGACCCCAACCCGCACCGGGTTGGTGACATCCTCAACCTGTTCGCTCGCGCCGCCCATGCCCCGGAAATGACCTTGCGCTTCAACGCGTTGATGTTCGCCTTCGTGCCCGACATCATCAAGAGCGGGCTGGCGCACCTCAAGCCGGTGCGGCGCATCAAGGACCAGATCCTCAAGGATCTCGGCATTCCGCCGGACGTGATGGGCCTGATCAACTACCCCACCCGTTTTGACTGCCGCGAAACGCTCAAGGCACTCCAGGGCACCGATATCGCCGTGCCGCCGTTGGAAACCTACGCCTGGCGGTTGTGGGATTACTGGGAGCGCCATCTCGATCCCGACCTATTCATCGACCGTAGCCTGAGCGGCGCGATCAAGGACAAAGTGGTGATGATCACCGGCGCATCCGCCGGCATCGGTAAGGCCGCCGCGCTTAAAATCGCCGAAGCCGGCGCCAAAACCCTCATCGTCGCCCGCACGGAGGAAAAGCTGCTGGAGACCCAACGGGAAATCGAGGCGCGCGGCGGCCAGGCTTTTATCTACACCGCCGATGTCGCCGATATCGCCTCCTGCGATGCGCTGCTGCAGCGGGTGCTGGACGATCACGGCGGGGTGGATATTCTGGTCAACAACGCCGGCCGCTCGATCCGCCGCGCCATCGAGAACTCGCTGGACCGCTTCCACGACTACGAACGCACCATGCAGCTCAATTATTTCGGTGCGCTGCGGCTGATCATGGGTTTCATTCCCTGCATGCTGCGAAAAAAGCGCGGCCACATTATCAATATCTCCTCGATCGGCGTGCTCAGCAATGCCCCACGCTTTTCGGCCTATGTCGCCTCCAAGGCGGCGCTGGACGCCTTTTCGCGCTGCGCGGCGGCCGAGTTTTCCGACAGCGGCATCGAGTTCACCACCATCAACATGCCGCTGGTGCGCACCGGGATGATCGCACCGACCCAGATCTATCAGCACGTACCCACCCTCAGTCCGGAGGAAGCGGCGGATCTAATCGTGCAGGCGGTTATCTATCGACCGGAGCGCATCGCCACCCGGGTTGGCATCTTCGCCCAGGTGCTGCATGCCATGGCGCCCAAAGTCTATGCCGTGATCATGAATACCGCGTTTCGCCTGTTCCCCGAATCGAGCGCAGCCAAGGGGCAACAGCCCGATACCCAGGAACCCTCGCTGGAGCAAATTTCCTTCGCACAGCTCACCCGAGGCATTTATTGGTGATCGCTACCGATCGACTGCGATTGTCCCGGTGATTGGCCATACTTACTCAAGGCGGTGTGCGATCCGGAAGCTTTCCAATCTCGACCGGTCAAAGATACCGGCACGGACCGCACCGCCCACCCGGTCTCGAACAAGCGCTTGTCCGCACGATTTCGGTCAAGCCCGTATTCTAAGATTGTGGTTCGAACCGATCCCTTTGTTGCAAACCATCCGTGAGAATAAAACGATGAAGTTGAAAATCGGCGACCCCGCCCCCCAATTCAGCGCGACCACCACTGACGGCAGCACGGTCAAGCTATCCGACTATTTCGGCAAAAAGCTGGTGTTGTACTTTTATCCGATGGACGATACGCCGGGCTGTACCAAGCAAGCCTGCTCCCTGCGCGACCATCACCAGGAAATCCAAGATAAGGACGCCGCCGTTCTAGGCGTCTCCACCCAGGATGTTGCGACTCATCAACGCTTCACCGAAAAATACAACCTCCCCTTCCCGCTGGTGGCCGATACCGACGGCGCCGTCAGCCGGGCCTACGGGGCGATCGGCGGCAGCGGCGGTGGCCTGGTGGGAACGGCAATGAATCTCTTCGGCGTTGCCAATCGCATCACCTTTCTCATCGACGAAAGCGACCACATCGCTCACATCATCGACCACCCCGACACCGCCCATCACGCCAAGGAGATCCTCAAGTTGCTGTAAAGCCACCGGTTGACGACTTTCCCTCGGCGATCTCCGACCCAGATGGCGATGACACTGGAATTTTGGATTGTTTGTCCCTGATGCTCGGTAAGATAATTGTGCGGCCGTCGGAGCGGAGGACGCGGCTCGAACCCGGCGCCCGCGCGGCGCCGGAAACGACTCCGCAAACACTCGTCAGAATTGTCCAGAGTATTGCCGAGGAGATTTGCATGCCCGGGCGATATGCTCGCACCATCCATCGTTTCGCCAGCCGGGTTCCGGCTTGGGTCATTCCTTTCCATCCATCCAGCGCAGCCCCTGTTCCGGCGGCTGCCGTCACCGGCCTCGCCCGGCCGCCGGAGATCCTGCCGTGAACCCGACCCAATCCAGTCCGATTCCCCAGTGGGAAACCGGCACCGCTAGCCAGCAAGGTGGCCGCCACGAACAGCAGGACCGCTGGGGAATTTTTCGGCTGCCCAACCACCACGCCCTGCTGGCCGTGCTGGCCGACGGCATGGGTGGCCACCTCGATGGTGCTCTGGGCGCCCAGCTCGCGATTGATGTGGCCCGGGACTTCGTCCAGAGTCTGTCAATCCCGCCGCTCGACGACCCCGCTACCATGCTCGACCATTTGTGCCAGCAGATGCACGACACCATTAACCGTCAGTCGGAAACAGCCCGCAGCACCGTGGTCATGGTCTGGCTCGACCGCAACAGCGCCCATTGGCTGAATATCGGCGACAGCCGGCTCTATCACTTCCACCGTGGCCGGCGCCTGATGCGCACCCGCGATCACTCTGCCGTGCAGCTCTTGATGGATATGGGGGAAATCGACGAATCGCAGATGGCGACCCACCCGGCACAGAACCGGATCTACCGTTGCCTGGGCGGCGAGGAACACCCCAGGCCCGACAAGGGCCGGCTTACCGTCCAGTCCGGCGATCTGCTGGTGCTGTGCTCGGACGGCGTTTGGGAACACATCGCCGAAACCGAATTCTGGAGTACCACCACCGAGCACGGCCCGGCCGCCGCTGCTCAGTTG
>JBATDL010000057.1:0-2105 GCA_049663445.1 Candidatus Competibacter sp. | reverse complement strand
GGTCTACCCGGGTCTGATGGGTTTGACGGGTCGCGGGATCAGGGTGGTGGCGGGCCAGATCCAGGTGCATGGCGACCACGTAGGCCAGGGCACGCATCGCCTCGTTCTGCGCCTTCATGGTCATCAGCATCCGCCGGACGTCGGGGTGGTGGATGATGGTGACCCGCTCGCCGCTCTTGGCGCCGGTCGCTCGGCCCTGTACCCGGTCCTTGGCGTATTCGCGGGCGGCCTGATAGGCACGCTCGGCGACGGCCAGCCCTTGCAGTCCGACCTTGAAGCGGGCCTCGTTCATCATGATGAACATATAGGCCAGTCCCTTGTTTTCCTCGCCGACCAGATAGCCGATCGCCCCATCTCGATCGCCGAAGGCCATCACGCAGGTTGGGCTGGCGTGGATGCCCAGCTTGTGTTCGATGGACACGGCGTGGACGTCGTTGCGCGCGCCCAGCGAGCCGTCCGGGTTGACCAGGAACTTGGGTACGATGAACAGTGAGATACCCTTGACGCCTTCCGGTGCGTCCGGGGTGCGGGCGAGCACCAGATGGATGGTGTTTTCGGTCATGTCGTGATCGCCCCAGGTGATGAAGATCTTTTGACCGAAAATCCGGTAATGATCGCCCTGGGGAACGGCGCGGGTCCGCACCGCCGACAGGTCGGAGCCGGCCTGCGGTTCGGTCAGGTTCATGGTACCGGTCCATTCGCCGCTGACCATGTTCGGGAGGAACATCGCTCGTTGCTCGGTGGATCCGGCGCGGCTGATCGCCTCGATCGCGCCGGCGTTGAGCATCGGGCACAGCGCGAAGGACATGTTGGCCGAATTCCACATCTCCTGGGTCGCTGTGTTGAACAACTCCGGCAGGCCTTGGCCGCCGTGTTCCACGGGGCTGCCGATGCCGTTCCAGCCGCCTTCGATAAAGTTTCGATACGCCTCGGTGAAGCCTGCGGCGGGAATGACTCCATCGGGACCAATCCGGGCGCCCTCAACGTCGCCCGACTTGTTGAGCGGCGCCAGCACCTCGGTGGCCAGTTTAGCGGCTTCCTCCAGCACGGCTTCCAGCAGCTCCGGGCCAACCTCCTGTTCAGCGAAAGCGGGGAGGGCGGCAACCTTGGAGAGGTTGGCCAGTTCGTTGATGACAAACTGCATGTCGCGGATCGGGGCGAAATAGGCGGTCATGACGCCTCCTTGAACATTCGAGGAACAGCGATGAAAAAACCCCGCCCGCCCTTGCCTCGCATTGGGGGAAATGGTCGGAGCGGGGAGGCAGGGGACCGCCGGCGGATTGTTAGCCGGCGGCTTTCATCTGATCCAATTCCTTGGACAGTTCGGGTACTGCGGCGAACAGATCAGCGACCAACCCATAATCGGCCACCTGGAAGATCGGTGCTTCCTCGTCCTTGTTGATGGCGACGATGACCTTGCTATCCTTCATACCGGCCAAGTGCTGGATGGCGCCCGAGATGCCGACGGCGACGTACAGTTCGGGTGCGACCACCTTGCCGGTTTGGCCGACCTGGTAGTCGTTGGGCACGAAGCCGGCGTCCACCGCCGCGCGGGAGGCGCCCACCGCCGCGCCCAACTTGTCGGCGACGTCTTCCAGCAGCTTGAAGTTGTCGCCGTTGCCCATGCCGCGCCCGCCGGAAACGATGATGCGGGCGGCGGTCAACTCGGGCCGGTCGGACTGAGTCAGTTGCTGGCCGACGAAGCTCGATACGCCGGCATCGGCCGCGGGTGCGACGGTTTCAATTTCGGCGGAACCCCCGGTGGTCGTTGCCGCTGGGAAGGCGGTGCCGCGCACGGTCATGACCTTGACCGGATCCTTGGACTGGACGGTGGCCAGCACGTTGCCGGCGTAGATCGGGCGGACGAAAGTGTCGGCGCTGTCGATCTTGATAACGTCGGAGATTTGCGCCACGTCCAGCAGCGCGGCGACCCGTGGCAGCGTATTCTTACCGGCGGCGGTGGCCGGGGCCAGGATGTGGGTATAGCCACCCGCCAGCCCGACCACCAGCGCCGCCACGTTTTCGGCGAGCTGGTGGGCGTAGTGCGGGGCATCGGCGACCCGCACTTTCTTGACGCCCGCGACTTGGGCGGCGGCCTCGGCGAC
>JBATDL010000056.1:0-9265 GCA_049663445.1 Candidatus Competibacter sp. | reverse complement strand
CCGCCCAACTGCGCGCGCGTCTTATCGAGCATCGCCCGCCTCGCCTTCCAGCCGCGCCGCCGCTTCCTCCCGCCGCCGCTCTTCCAACCGCGTCATGACCGCATCGATCAGGGCGTCCGTTCCCTCGCCGTTAACGGCGGAAATCCCGAATACCGGCCCGGTCCAGCCCAGCGCCGCCACGATCTCGGCCACCCGCGCCGCCCGTTCTTCGGGTGGCAGCACATCCAGCTTGTTCAACACCAGCCAGCGCTCGCGCTCGGCCAGTTCGGCGCTGTACTTGAGCAGTTCGCTCAGAATAATCTCGACATCCCGCAACGGATCGCCGCTGTCGCTGTAGGGCGCGACATCCACCAAATGCAGCAGCAACCGGGTGCGGGACAAATGGCGCAGGAACTGAATACCCAGGCCCGCACCCTCGGCGGCGCCCTCGATCAATCCCGGAATGTCGGCCATCACGAATCCGCGCAACGGTCCGACCCGCACCACACCCAGATTGGGATGCAGGGTGGTGAAAGGGTAATCGGCCACCTTGGGTCGGGCGGCGGAGACGGCGCGGATCAGGGTGGATTTGCCGGCGTTCGGCATCCCCAGCAGACCGACGTCGGCGATGACCTTCAGCTCCAGCCGCAGGTCGCGCGCCTCGCCCGGCGTACCCGGCTTGAACTGACGCGGCGCGCGGTTGGTGCTGCTCTTGTAGCGGGTATTGCCCAACCCGTGAAAACCGCCGCGCGCCACCAGCAGGCACTGACCCGACTCGACCAGATCGCCGATCAACTCGCCCGTGCCGACGTCGTAGGCCATGGTGCCCACCGGCACCACGATGGTCAGATCGGCGCCACCGCGGCCGGTGCAGTCGCTGCTCATGCCGTTCTGGCCGCGCCCGGCGCGGAAGCGCCGGGTAAAGCGGTAATCGGCCAGGGTATTCAGTTCAGCATCGGCCCGCAGTTCAATGCTGCCGCCGTCGCCGCCGTCGCCGCCGTCGGGACCGCCGAAGGGAATGTATTTCTCCCGCCGAAAGCTAACGCAGCCGTCGCCGCCGTCGCCGGCCTCGACCCGGATGATGACCTCATCGACGAATTTCATGGCATCCTTCGCGAACCGTGAAAAAAACAAAAGCCCCGGACGGGGCTTTCGACGCGCTCGGTGAAGTCAGAGCCATCATTGTACCGGCTGGATGCTCACATACTTGCGATTGTGGGGACCCTTGACTGCGAACACCACATGGCCATCGGCCTTGGCGAACAAGGTATGGTCCTTACCGCAACCGACGTTCTGGCCCGGATAGAAGCGGGTACCGCGCTGCCGGATGATGATATTACCGGCTCGCGCCAGTTGGCCGCCAAACAGCTTGACGCCCAAACGCTGCGCTTGCGAGTCGCGACCGTTGCGACTGCTGCCGCCTGCTTTTTTGTGTGCCATGATTTCAGCCCTCGAGGTTCGGCGCCGCCCAAGCGGTCGTCTGGAGGCCGCTGATACCGCTGATACTCAGTTCCGTAAAAGACTGGCGGTGACCTTGCGTCTTGCGGTAGTGCTTGCGGCGGCGGAACTTGACGATTCGGATCTTGGGGCCACGCCCCTGGGATTTGACGGTGGCCGTCACCCGGGCGCCCTCAATGTAAGGTGCGCCGACTGCAATCTGGTCGCCGTCGGCAATCATCAGCACCGTATCGAACTCCACGGAGGCGCCTTCCTCGACTTCGAGTTTTTCGACCTTGAGGGTCTGACCCTCGGCCACCCGGTATTGTTTGCCCCCGGTTTTAATGACTGCGTACATGGCGAAATCTCCAGACGGCTCATCCGTCCCGACTAAAGGGGCGTCATTCTAGCGGTGCCCCCCGGCCAGGTCAAACAAATTCCTGCTAATAGCGACGCTTAGGTCCTCGCCTTGACCCTGCCGCAACCAATCCGTAGCATGGCGGGCGTCTTCATCAAGGCTACCCGCCACCATGGAAATCGAACAGATCCGCGCGCCGGTCGCGGACGACATGCGCGCCGTCAACACCCTGATCCGCCGGCAGCTCCATTCCGACGTGATTCTGATCAACCAGTTGGCCGGCTATATCGTCGACAGTGGCGGCAAACGGTTGCGACCGGTAACCGTACTGCTGGCGGCGCGCGCCTGCGGCTACGCCGGCGACCGGCACATCGACGCCGCCGCCATCATTGAGTTCATCCACACCGCCACCCTGCTGCACGATGACGTGGTGGACGAATCGAGCTTGCGCCGCGGACGGGAAACCGCCAACGCCATCTGGGGCAGTCAGGCCAGCGTGCTGGTGGGCGACTTTTTGTATTCCCGTTCGTTTCAGATGATGGTCGGCATCGGCAGTATGCGGGTCATGGAAATTTTGGCCGACACCACGAACACCATCGCCGAGGGCGAGGTTCTGCAACTGCTCAACTGCCACGACCCCGACACCAGCGAAGAACGCTACATGGCGGTGATTCACTGCAAGACCGCCAAGCTGTTCGAGGCGGCGGCGCAACTGGGGGCGGTGCTGGCCGATCGGCCGGAGGAGGAGGAACGGGCGCTGGCTCGCTACGGGCTGCATCTGGGGACCGCTTTTCAACTGATCGACGATGTGCTGGATTACAGCGCTTCCAGCGCCGAACTGGGCAAGAACATCGGCGACGACCTGGCCGAGGGTAAACCGACCCTGCCGTTGATTCACGCCATGCGCCATGGTACGCCCGAGCAGGCCCGAATCATTCGCGAGGCCATCGAGCACGGTGGGCTGGAGCACATCGATATCGTCACCCGTACTATTGAGTCCACCGGGGCGCTGGACTATACTTCGCGCCTTGCTGCGAAGGAGGCTGAACAGGCTGTCGCCAGCTTGGCGCCGTTGGCCGCTTCGAGCGCCAAGGATGCGCTGGTTGGATTAGCCCGCTTTGCGGTAAACCGCCACTTTTAAAGTCCTTCCCCATCGGGGTGTAGCTCAGCCTGGTAGAGCGCTGCCTTCGGGAGGCAGAAGTCGCAGGTTCAAATCCTGTCACCCCGACCATCTTTCTGCTCTAATCTTTCAAGAGGTTAGAGATATCTCGTCAATCTCCTCCGCTGTGCCGGCGTGACCGGGTCGTAACGCGACCTTCAGAACCGCCACCGGCGCCGGATGCGCGCAGCGCTTGGTCATCGTGACGCTGGCTTTCCCCCTGACCCATCACTCTTTCCACACCTCCGCTGTCAACGGCAACTCGTTGAGTTCGGCGCGCGCTTCACGCCAGCTTGGGTAATGTTCCTGAAGGATTGCGATGAAGCGGTCACTGTGAGTCGGCTCAATCAGATGAGCCATTTCATGGACAATGACATACTCAAGCAGATCTTTCGGCTTTTTTACCAGCTCAGTGTTTAGGCGGATGTTTCCCGCCGCATGATTGCAGCCGCCCCATTTGGTTTTCATACGCTGGAGAAAATAGCCGGAGACCTTCAGGCCGAGCTTTGATTCCCATTTACTGATAAGCGTGGGGACTACTTCATGCAGCAGGGCACGATGCCATTCCTGCATGATCTCCGACCGCTTCGCCAGCGTGCTGCCCGGCCGCACGGTGAGCGTGATCCGGCGATGATCCTGCTTCACGAACGGCTTTCCATCCTTCTTAGCCACCGACAGCAGATAGCGCCGTCCCCACAGGTAGTGACTCTCCCGCTCGATAAACTGGCGTGGCGTTTCCCGCGCCTGCGCCAGCAGTTTGGCCTGCTGATCACGAATCCAGCCGAGCTTGGAGATGGCATAAGCGCGGACCACTTCCAGTCGGGTGCCAGTGGGTGCGACCAGCGTGACGCGACCGGCCGGTGGATGCACCGAGAGGTGCACATTCTTGACGGCCTTGCGGTTCACGGCGATCACGATATCGCCGAGCTGGATGGTCTCGGTCATCGGTAGCCCGGCTGATTCTTGATGATTTCAAAGAGGGCTTCCGTTGCCTCACGATCACGGGACAGCTTGGGATACAAGGCATTGAGGAGCTGACTTTCCCGCGCCTGATCGCCTTTCCACCCGGCGGGTGCTTCCTCCCGAACAACGCCGTCCAGTTCCAGCGCCAATCGGGCCTTGTCTTCCTCTGCCGTCGGGTAACAAAAGGTCTTTCCCGTCAGAGTGTCGAGATTGTTGTAGAGCGCGATGGCCTCCGGATGCCCGTTCAGAATCGCGGGGTGTGAACCTGCGCCCTTTTGCGCCATACCTTTGACGAGCGCCTCCGCACTCTTGAGGAATTCCTCATAGGCCGCCGTATCCGCCCGACTTTGCTTGATGAGGTCATCGAGCAGCTTCGACATCTGCTCGTAAAAGCGAGGATCGGTGAGCTGGTCGCGGATGATGGTCTTGCGGACGTTGTTGATGATGCTCTCGGCGATGGCGTTCTTCGAGAGCTTGCCCTTCTCGTTGAGTTTCCGGGCGATGGCGTCGTGGATACCGGTCTCGATGATCAGCTCGGTCAGCGGAATGTTGTCCAGCTCACCCAGCTCGGCCGCCGGGTCGGCCTGGATGTAGGTGTTGATGAGATGGCGCATGTCCGCTTCGTAGGGCTTGATGTCCAGCTCCTCACCGGAATGCTTCTTGATGGCCGCCCGAATCTCGGCGTAACACTCGACCTCTTTCCGCAGCGCCGCCGCATCAGCATCGGAATACCCGGCTTCGGTGAGATCCTGGGTGAGGTCGGCAAAGGCACGCACAAAGATCGCCACCGCCTTGTAGAACGACACACGCAGCGCCTCGGTCTCGTTCAGCGCGTTGGCGTTGGCTGCGTCTCCACAGAAATAGTGGAGGTACTGCTCCACCTCGCGGGGCAGCGCCACCGGTTCGCACAGGTAGCCCAGTGCCTGGCGGGCCTCGTCGAGCTTTTTCTTGCCCTCTTCCAGCCAGTTCTTAAGGTGAATGTTGTTGTCGCCACTACCCTCTTCGGTGTCCAGTTCGTCGGAGCTGTAGACGGCGATGGCCTGCTGCACGTCGCCGAACAATTCCTTGTAATCGACGATATAGCCGTAGTCCTTGTCGTCGCCATCGAGGCGATTGGGTCGGCAGATGGCCTGGAACAGGTTGTGGTCGCGCAGATTGTGGTCGAGGTAGATATAGGTGCAGCTCGGCGCATCGAAGCCGGTGAGCAGCTTGCTCACCACGATCAGCAGCTTCAGATTCGCCGGTTCCTCGATAAAGCGGCGCTTGGTCTCGTCCTCGTACTGCTCGGTCGTTTGGCCTTTCTTGAGAAGCAGCGTGTAGGTGTCGAACTTGTAGCGCTCATCGCTGTTGGCTGACTCGCGGGAGATCGCGTTGTGGTTCGGTTTGTAGGAGGTGATGATCCCGCAGTAGGGGCCGAAAATGGTGTTCCGGAACAGCCGGAAGTAATGGCACGCATCGTAGATCGAGGCCGCCACCAGGAGGGCCGAGCCCCGGTCGTTGTTCAGGCGCGGCTTGAGCGCGAAGTCATCGATGATGTTGGCGATGATGCGTTGCTTGCGCTCGCCCGAACTCATCAGTTCCTCCATCGTCGCCCATCTTTTCCGGAGCACCGCCTTCTGGAAATTGTTGAGGCCCTTGGTCTTTTGCTCGAACCACTGGTCGACCTTTCTTTGCGAGGTCAGCCGCTGCGGCACGTCGCGAGCTTCGTATTTCAGATCGAGCACCACCTTGTCGGCCACCGCCTGGTAGAACTTGTAGGTGTGGATGTAGGTGCCGAAGACGTCCCGCGTGGTTTGCTTGTCCTTGCGCAACAGCGGCGTGCCGGTGAAGCCGATGAAGATCGCGCTTTCCAGCCAGCGCTTCATCTGTTTGTTCATGTCGCCGCCCTGGGTACGGTGGCACTCGTCCACGAACACGTAGAACCGGCCATGAATCGGCGGCGGTGGGAGGCTCAGGTCCGGCTCGAATTTATGGAGTAGCGCGCACAACAGCCGGGGCGTGCTGGCGGCGAGCTTCTGCACAAACTCCACCCGCGAGGCGATGCGCGGCGAAGAGGAGTTTTCGCCAATGACCCCGGCGTTGCGCATCACGCCCTCGATTTGTTTGTCCAGTTCGTCGCGGTCGGTGATGACGAGGATGCGGGCATGAGGGTCATGTTCGAGTAGCCACTTGGCGATCAACACCATCAGGATGCTCTTGCCGCTGCCCTGGGTGTGCCAGATGACGCCGCCTTCCTGTTGGCGGATGCGCTCCTGCGCCGCTTTGATACCCGCGAACTGATGCGGGCGCGGTACCTTTTTCCGACCGGCGTCGAAAACGATGAAGTTGCGGATCAGATCGAGCAGGCGGATCTTCTCGCACATTTGCGCCAGTGGCCGATCCAGCAGCGCGCCGGCAGTGAGCGGATCATGGCTGGCGGCTTTCTCCTTCCACTCGACAAAGAACTGTTCCGGCGTGCCGGTGGTGCCGTAACGCAGCCCTTGCGAATCGCTCCCCGCGAAAACGAGCTGCACGGTACTGAAGAAGCCCAGGTTAAAAATCTCTTCCTGGTTGGTGATGAGCTGGCGCACGCCATCGGCCACTTCGACCGAACTGCGTTTGAGTTCGATCACCGCGAGGGCGATGCCGTTGACATAAACGACCAGATCGGGCCGGCGCTCGTAGCCGCCCTTGAGCGTGACTTCTTCCGCTATCGCGAAGTCGTTATTTTCCGGGTGTTCCCAGTCGATCAGATGCACCGTTTCGTGATTCTGCCCGGCGGCGATTTGCACCGGCACGCCATAGCGCAATAGTTGATAGGTGCGCAGGTTGGTCTGGTAGAGCGTGATACCGGTGGCATCCGCTGCGGCCATCAGCTTTTGCAGGGCGGCGGAGATGTGCGCGTCGGAATAGCCGCGCGTTTTCAGGTTCTCGCGCAGCAGCCCCGCTTCGATGCAGCGGTTGTTCTCGCGTTGGCTCCAGTCGCCGAGGTAGCGGTAGCCGAGACCGCCAGAATCGGTGAAAAGCTGGATCACGCGGTTCTGGGTGGCGCGTTCGGGGCGGACGACAGCGTTCATGATTCTCCTGCCTGATGCAAACACGAGCGATAGACAGAGCGAGAATACCAACGCCCTTTTGCCATCATTTCATCGAGTAACGGCTTAAGTTGCGAAAGATAGCCCTTCTCCTTGGCCCGCAGCAGGATCGAAAGCGTTCTAATCGCCGTCAAACCCACATTGCTCGCAAAGCGGTAACCAAGATTTTCGTCGATGATGACGAAATCGGCATTGACTTCTTTGGCCAGGATAATGGTTTCCGCCTCACCAGAGTCGAGTTGGCTGAGTAAGAGCTGCTTGTAGAGTTGACCTTGAATGGCTTGGACTTCAATCCATTCAGATTCGATCTGATCGTAGCCGTAGCTCTGCTTTGCTCTGATCTCTTGATAGACCGCTTCGGCAATCATGATTGTGCCAAAAAGCCGCTGCAAAAGTTCGAGCTGTCCAATCGAGGCGAGCGCGATGATGGGCGTTGTATTGACGACCACCTTCATGGGAGTTTGGCTACATCGGCAAAAATCTGTGTCATCTCCTCATTCCCATAATCAAAAATGGGTTCCTGCTCCAGTTTCATCCGTTCAATGAAATCGATCTTGCTGTAACCGGCCAATTCAGCGGCTTTGCCTAAAGAGAGACGGCTCTTGCGATACCACATTAGCGCAGCGAGGAAGCGGACATCGCGGGTGAACTCCTCGGCATTCTCTTTCAGTGAATAGAGGATGTCGTCGTTAACAGAGAAAGAGATATTCATCATCGTTTCCTAAAAGAAGAGGGTGTCTCATACCAGCCGAATCCTTCCGGCAAGCAATTCCCGCATCATGCCTTGCTTGAGGATGCGGGTTTTGTCACGGCTTGATCCGAGGGCACTATCTCGCTCGACTCTCCGCCGATGATGACCGGTTGACCATCCTGCCAAATGACAGCGTATTGTCCCAGACGCCGCTTGTGCTCCAACGTGTCGGTGGCAGCCTGTTTCAGGGTCTCCCACATCAAACGTGTGTGCTCGGACAACTCGCTCATGGCTTGGCCTCCCGCATGAGATGGTCGAAAAGCTCCAGGTTGTGGATGTCGCGCCGGGTGCCTTGCTGGTTGAACACCAGATCCGGCGATGCCCCGATATTCATGAAGCAGGTGGCTTCGTTCGCGGCATCGCCATAGTCGCCCAACAGATTTCGCAGGCTGCGGACGAACCGACGCTCGATGGCGGTTTGAGGGATGTTGTGTCCGCCGTGCCTGACTCGTTCAGCGACCCGCAGCGCGGACATCTCCACCGAGGGCAGAGCCAGATAGATCAGCTCAATCCGCCAGTTATGGGTACGCAAGCGCTCAATCAGGCGCAGGTAGCCTCGTCCCGCCAAGGTGGTCTCAAAGGCGAAGTCCCGGCCAGCCTGGATAGCGCGCTCGATCTCGCGCAGGAATAGACGACTGGCCGCCATCTGTTGCTGTTCCGGAGCCAGCGGTGAGAGGCCGGCGGCAATCAGGTCGGCATTGACGAAGGCGCTGCCAGCCGCCACCTCGGGCAGGTACTTGAGCGCGAAGGTGGTCTTTCCCGCGCCGTTCGGCCCCGCGATGATCCGGCAAATGGACTGCACCGCGCTACTCATACCAGTCGAATCCTCCCGGTGAGCAGTTCCTGCATCATGCCTTGCTTGAGGACACGGGTCTTGGCCAGCCGCTGCTCCAGCGCCGCCAGCTCCGCGTCCATGTCCGTTAGCACGGCGGCGATGGCTGTTTGTTCGGAGAGAGGGGGGAGGTCAATTCTGACGTTCGAGATTGGACCAAGATTGATCTTCTTCGGAATCGCGGATTGTAGTGAATGAAGCTCCACCTCTTTTTGGAAGCGCGCTGACTTGGAGTAATGCGAGATGAACGCTGCCGAGTTTCCTTGATGAATCTTTAGCAATGCGAGGCTGACGTAAAAACTTGCGTCAACATCCCAGTCGATAAGTTTGCAGTCACCAATCGAACCAATCCGAGTCATGAGGATGTCCCCTTTCTCGATCTTGAATGACTTGGTGAGAAAACGATGCTCGACCTCTGAAATGAATTTCGTGTTGGTAAAATCCCCGCTGGTAACATGCTCAACACTGTAAAACGGGATGCCGCTCGGCATATACTTTGGCGTTTGATGAGTTCCATCTCTGATAGTCGCGACATCCCCGAGCATCTTCACCTCCCATTCCCCGCTAAATCCTGGCAGGCGGGTTTGACCGATGAGGAGTTGCTGCATGGCGGCCTGTTTGAGATCGCGCTTCTTGGCGATGAGCCGCTCCAGCGCGCCCAGCAGCGCATCCACATCGCTCAACGCCGTAGCGATGGCGCGTTGTTCGGGGA
>JBATDL010000055.1:0-5191 GCA_049663445.1 Candidatus Competibacter sp. | reverse complement strand
TTGCAGACCCTGCTGGCCTCGCGCGAGGTGACCACCTACATCGACCGGGGCCGCGAGTACGAGGTGTTGCTGCAGGCACAAGCCGCCGACCGGCGCCAGCCGGGCGATCTGCGGGGGATCTTCGTGCGCGCCGACAAGAACGGCGAACTGGCGCCGCTCGGCGCGGTGGTCGATCTGCGCGAGGACGACTCGGCGCTGACCCTGCGCCGCTTCGACCGCCTGCCGGCGGTTACCATCGATGCTTCGCTGGTCGGCGACTACGATCTCGGCCGAGCCATTGTCGATCTCAATCGCATCGCCGCCGAAACCCTGCCGGCGGAGGCGCGTGTCTCGTTGACCGGTGCCGCCGAATCGTTTCTGGAGACGTCGGGAGGCTTGTATTTCACTTTCGGCTTGGCGCTGCTGATCGTGTTTCTGGTGCTGGCCGCCCAGTTCGAGAGTTTCATTCATCCGTTCATCATCCTGCTGACCGTGCCGGTCGGGGTGACCGGTGCCTTGCTGGCCTTACTGCTGGCCGGCCAGTCGATCAATCTCTACAGCCAGATCGGTTGCGTGCTGCTGATTGGTCTGATGGCCAAGAATGGCATTCTGATTGTGGAATTCGCCAATCAGATGCGGGCGCAAGGCTTGGACCCGCGCGCCGCCGTGCTGGCCGGCGCCAGTCAGCGGCTGCGACCGATCCTGATGACCGTGCTGTCCACGGTGCTGGGGGCGTTGCCGCTGGCGCTGGCGACCGGGGCCGGTGCTGAAAGCCGGCTCGCCATCGGCGTGGTGGTAATCGGCGGGTTGCTGCTGTCCACCGCGCTGACGCTGTTTCTGACCCCGGTGCTGTATGATCTGTTGGCGCGGTTTACCCGCCCGGTCAACGCCATCGAGCAGCGATTGACGGCGCAATTGCGCGGCGAAGCGCCCGCCGTTCCGCCCGCGAGCAGCCCACCAGGATTGCGTGAGCGGGTTTAGGCTGCCGCCGGCCGGCGGTGCTGGCGGCAGGAATGACGCAAATGACACATTATAAAAATGGGTTTGCGTTGCGGCCGTTAGCGTATAATCGTCCACCGGCCAGAATTTTTTGCAGCGCCCGAAAGTCGTGTTCTTCGCTGACGTGCGTGCCTTGGTTGAATTTTCGTCGCCCATATGAAACCGTTTTTGCAGCGTTACCTGCCCGATCCGCAGCGCTTGCGCGCGCATAAGAATCTCCGTTTTCTCGGGGAACTGTTGCACGATCCCCGTCTGTGGCATTTCAGCCGCCGCCCCACCGTGCGCGGGCTGGCGGCCGGCATGTTTTTCGCCTTCGTTCCCTTTCCCTGGCAGATGCTGCTGGCCGCCACCGCCGCAGCCTGGCTGCGGTTCAACCTGCCGGTGGCGGTGGCGATGGTGTGGATCACCAATCCACTGACCATGCCCCCCATCTTTTACCTCACCTACCGGTTTGGCGCCTGGTTGCTGGGTAGCCCGCCGCAGAGCTGGACGTTCGAGCTTTCGTTGCACTGGCTGTTGCAACAGGCCGGCGCCATCGGCCTGCCGTTGCTGATCGGCTCGCTGGCCGTGGGCGTGGTGGCGGGAACTCTTACTTTCTGCACCGCCCACTTGTTCTGGCGCTGGTATATCGTCAATAAATTTCGCCGGCGGCGGCGGGTTGCGACCTGCTCCGGCTGAGACGCTTTAACTGGGCTGAAACTCTTGGCGCTGTTATTCCATCTGCGGTAGCTCGTCTTCGATAAGCGCCTCCCCAACCTAGGTACTGTTTTGCGTATGTCATCCCCCATCACCCAATTCGAACAACTGGCACTTTCCCCACTGCTGCTGCAAAGACTGCAAGAACTCGGCTATGAGGCCCCCTCGCCGATTCAGGCGGCCACCATCCCTCACCTGCTGGACGGTCACGACCTGCTGGGGCAGGCGCAGACCGGCACCGGCAAGACGGCCGCTTTCGCCCTGCCGATATTGCAAAAACTGGATCTGGCCGAGCGGCGACCGCAAGCGCTGGTGCTGGCGCCCACCCGCGAGTTGGCCATTCAGGTCGCCGAAGCCTTCCAGGGCTATGCGCACCATCTGCCCGGCTTTCATGTGCTGCCCATCTACGGCGGCCAGAGCATGAGCAACCAGCTCCGCCAGCTCAAGCGCGGAGCGCATGTGGTGGTCGGCACGCCGGGCCGCATCATGGATCACCTGCGCCGGGAGAGTCTGGTGCTCGAAGGCTTGCGGACCCTGGTGCTGGACGAGGCCGACGAAATGCTGCGGATGGGCTTCCTTGAGGATGTGGAGTGGATCCTTGAGCATACGCCGCCGCAGCGGCAGATCGCCCTGTTTTCGGCCACCATGCCCGATCCGATCCGTCGGGTGGCGCACCGCCATCTGCGCGATCCGCAGGAAGTGAAAATTCAAACCCGTACCGCTACTGTCACCTCGGTCCGGCAGCGCTACTGGCAGGTGAGCGGTCTGCATAAACTCGATGCCCTGACTCGCATTTTGGAGGTGGAGGATGTCGACGCAGTGCTGGTGTTCGTGCGCACCAAGGTTGCCGCCACCGAACTGGCGGAACGGCTGGAAGCGCGTGGCCACGCCAGCGCCGCCCTGCAGGGCGACATGAGCCAGGTGCTGCGCGAGCGCACCATCGAACAGCTCAAGAACAATGGCCTCGACATCGTCGTCGCCACCGATGTGGCGGCGCGCGGGCTCGACGTGTCGCGCATCAGCCACGTCATCAATTACGACATCCCCTACGACACCGAAGCCTATATCCATCGCATCGGCCGCACCGGCCGTGCCGGCCGTCCGGGCAATGCGATTCTTTTCGTCGCACCGCGCGAGATGCGTATGCTGCGAGCCATCGAAAAGGCGACTCGCCAGCCCATCGAGCCGATGCCACTGCCGACCCGGCAAGCGATCGCGGCCCATCGCCTGACTCAGTTCAAGCAGCAGATTCTGGACGTGCTCGCTTCGGAAGATCTGGACTTTTTCCACGGCGTGGTCGCCCAATTGGAGAAAGAACAGGAGACCAGCCCGAACGACATCGCTGCGGCGTTGACCTATCTGGCCCAGCGTGATCGCCCGTTGCGGGTCGAGGAAACCGCCGATCCGGCGGAGGCCGCCAACGCCCGCGTCCGCTCGGAAGCGGAAGGGCCGACGAGATCCGACAAACCGCGTAAACGCTCAAGAGAATCGACCGATGCCGATCTGGTGTGCTACCGGCTCGAAGTCGGCCATCAGCACGGCGCGACCCCGCAGAATATCGTCGGCGCCATTGCCAACGAGGCGGGAATCGAAAGCCGCTATATCGGTCGTATCCAGATCCACGACGACTACAGCACCGTGGACTTGCCCGACGGCATGCCCGCCGAGATCTTCCAACATCTCAAGAAAGTCCGGGTGCGGCAGTGTATGTTGAACATCAGCCGCCTCGATTCATCCGAACCGGAACGAAGACGGCCGGCTTCCAGAACCTCGGGCTCCCAGGAAAAACCGTTTGGAGAAAGCCAGGGTAAACCGGCCGAGCGCAAACCCAGAAAGAAAAGTCCCGATCACCATCAGAATTCGTGAGGCGGTTCAAATCCGCGGGAGGATGCAGCCATGCTTATGGTTTACGGGTTTCCCAACGCCCGTTCCAGCCGAGTGGTCTGGGCGCTGGAGGAAGCAGGCGCGGAGTACGAATACATCTACGTCGATCTCAAGGCCGGCGCTGGCTGGCAGCCCGAGTATCTGGCGCTCAACGCCGGAGGCAAGGTGCCGACCCTGGTCGATGGCGAATTCGTGCTGACCGAATCGGGCGCGATTTGCACCTATCTCGGTGATCGGTTTCCGGCCACGGGGCTGACGCCGCAGGTCGGCAGCCGGGAACGCGCCCGTTACAACCAGTGGTGCTACTTCGTCTTGAGCGAGCTGGAGCAGCCGCTTTGGACCATCGGCAAGCACACCTTCGCCCTGCCCGAACAGCGACGGGCACCGGTGGTGCTGGAGACCGCGCGCTGGGAGTTTTCGGTGGCGGCCAAGGTGTTGGCCGAGGGGCTCGGTCGGCGCGAGTTCATCGTGGGCAACCGCTTTACCGCCGCCGACATTCTGGTCGCGCACACGCTGGGCTGGGCGCAAGCTGTCAAGCTGCCGCTGGAGCACGACAACCTGGAGTCCTATGCCGCGCGCCTGCTGGCGCGTCCAGCTTGGGCGCGGGCACGGGAGCGGGAACAGGCCGAGGTCTAGGGCCAAATCGTGCTCCCAAAGGGCAAAGTGAACCGCGAATCACGGTAATCGGGCGGTGGTACGGTTCGTTTTTGTCCCGCCGCTGGATTGTGCCGCGCTGCTGCGACTCTTGGCCAGCCGTTCCCAAACCCAACCGCCGGGAATCTCCCGGCCCCGCAGTACATAATCGAGCGCGTTCTCGTTGTTCAGGGTGAGTTCGAGTGCGCGCCGCGCCGTCGCCTGACCGACAAATAGCAACTGGTCGCCCGACCGGACTGCGGTGTGGCGGTGCGGCAGCATCGTGGCCGAACCGCCATCATCCCGCGCCAGGCACAGAACCCGGCATGCCAGATCTTCGGAACGATCATGTGGATCGCGCAGCAGGTCGCCCAACACGGCTTCGCGAGGGTCCTGCGCCAGCCAGTTCAGCAGTGCCGGGGACTGGCCGGCGTCCACGCACACACTCCACACGGTTGGCGCTTGCCAGCCGAAGCGTTCGGTCAACTGATCCAGCAGGGTGCTGGCCCAGGATTCGCCGCGTTGCTTGATCTGCCACAGGAAGGGCGCCAGCAGGGGCGTGGTGAGGATCGCCAGACACTCCCGGGCGACGATCTGGCTCGGCACGACGGTGAAATCGGACTCGAACGCATCGAACAGCGCCTGATTGGCTTGCAGATTTTGCCGCAACACCACGAACAGTGCGGGGTTCAGCTCCCGCGCCGTGACCACGATCGATAGATTGCTCATGTCCTCGCAGGTGCAGGCGGCGATGCCCACGGCGTTTTCAATGCCAGCTTCCAACAGGGCGGGCACCCCGGTGCCATCGCCGCGCACCCAGTGCCGTTGCGTGTCGTCCGGGGGCGGGTCGTGGTCGATGATGGTTACCAGCACGCCTTCCTGCTCCAAAGCCGACACCATGGCTTTCCCGAAGCGACCGTAGCCACACAGTAGCCAGTGACCACGCGGAGGATCGCGATGCGGGACGACCAGCGTACCGGGAACGCCGGTCAGCCATTCC
>JBATDL010000054.1:0-11150 GCA_049663445.1 Candidatus Competibacter sp. | reverse complement strand
GTCCGGCGGTTGTTGCGCACGATGAGTCTGGATGCAGTGTACCAGAAGCCCAACATGAGCCAGCCAAACCCCGCGCACACGGTCTATCCCTACCTGTTGCGCGGCTTATCGATCGAGCGATGTGATCAGGTGTGGAGTACGGACATCACCTATGTCCGGCTGACCTCTGGCTTTGTTTACCTCATGGCCGTCATCGACGGGTACAGCCGCTACGTACTGGGTTGGGCGATCAGCACCACCCTGGATGCCGACTTTTGCATCGAGGCCGTTGACCAGATTCTGGAAGCGCGACAGTGTGAACTATTCAATACGGATCAAGGCGCCCAGTTCACCACACCGCGCTTTACCCAGCCCCTGCTCGACAAAGGGATCCGGGTCAGCATGGATGGGCGGGGGCGGGCACTGGACAACATTTTTGTGGAGCGACTCTGGCGAACTGTCAAGTATGAGTACGTCTACTTACAGGAAATACAGAGCGTCCCTGAAGTCCGGTTGGGGTTGCAGAACTTCTTCCACTTCTACAACCATGAGCGTTTCCATCAGTCACTGGACTACCGAACGCCCGCTCAGGTGTATTTGGGATCGTCTCGGGACACCGGGAACGGGATAGGTGTTTATCAACCCGCCTCCATCTTAATTTCATAGGATTTCGATCTTGACAATGGGGAGTATCTTAGGGTTGGGGGGTTCAGTTATGCAAAATCTGACTTAAGAATAGCTTGGTCCGATCCGACTGGGGATGGGTGAAGAACTCCTCCGGCGCGTTTTCCTCGATGATCTCGCCGCCGTCCATGAAAATCACCCGATGGGCAACGGTCTTGGCGAAGCCCATTTCGTGGGTGACGCAAATCATGGTCATGCCGTCCTCGGCCAGCGTCACCATGGTTTCAAGCACCTCCTTGATCATCTCCGGGTCCAGCGCCGAGGTCGGCTCGTCGAACAGCATGATTTTGGGGTTCATGCACAGACTACGGGCGATGGCGACCCGCTGCTGTTGGCCACCGGACAACTGGCCTGGGTATTTGCCGGCCTGCTCGGGGATCTTGACCCGTTCCAGATACTGCATGGCGATGTCCTCCGCTTGCCGGCGCGGCAGCTTGCGCACCCAAATCGGCGCCAGCGCGCAGTTTTCCAGTACGGTCAGGTGCGGGAACAGGTTGAAGTGTTGGAATACCATGCCCACATCGCGGCGGATCTGCTCGATCTGTTTCACGTCGTTGCCGAGTTCCTGACCGTCAACCACGATCCGGCCGCGTTGGAATTCCTCCAGTCGGTTGATGCAGCGGATAGCGGTGGATTTGCCCGAGCCGGACGGGCCGCAGACCACGATGCGTTCGCCTTTTTGGACGGTTAGGTTGATGCCCTTCAGGACATGGAAAGTGCCGTACCATTTATGCACCTTTTCCATGCGGATCATCTCTTGCTCGGACAGCGGCGCGGGAGAGGGTTCGTTCATCGGGCGGTTTCCTAACGCTTGTGGCCGGTGTACAGACATTTTTCCAGGTGCTGGCTGTAGCGCGACATGCTGAAGCAGAACAGCCAGTAGACGGCGGCGGTGAAGGCGTAGCCCTCGGTAGAGAAACCTAGCCAGGCCGGGTTGGTGGTGGCGTTGTGGACGGTGTTCATCAGATCGAACAGACCGATGATTAGCACCAGCGAAGTGTCCTTGAACAGGGCGATAAAGGTGTTGACGATGCCGGGGATGACCAGTTTCAGGGCTTGCGGTAGCACGATCAGCGCCATGGTCTTCCAGTAGCCCAAGCCCAGCGCCGCCGCAGCCTCGAACTGGCCCTTGGGGATGGCTTGCAGGCCGCCGCGTACCACCTCCGCCATATAAGCCGCCTGAAACAGGGTGACGCCGATCAGCGCCCGTAGCAGTTTGTCGAAGTTGACCCCCGCTGGCAGGAACAGCGGCAGCATGACCGAAGACATGAACAGCACGGTAATCAGCGGCACGCCGCGCCAAAGCTCGATAAAAGTCATACACAAGGTCTGGATGGCCGGCATTTGCGAGCGCCGGCCCAGGGCGAGCAATATTCCAAGCGGCAGGGCGGCGGTCATGCCGACTCCGGCGATGACCAGGGTGAGCAGCAGCCCGCCCCAGCGGCTGGTGTCCACCACCGGTAAGCCGAACAGGCCGCCCTTGAACAGCACAAAGGCGACGAGCGGGTAAACCACCAGCAACCCCAGCCCCCATCGCACCTTGAATTTGTTGGGTACGGCGGGCAAAAACAGCGGCGTTGCGCCGAGGATCAGCAGCAGCAGGGCGATGTTGACCCGCCAGCGCTGTGTTTCCGGGTAGAAACCGTACATGAATTGTTCGAAGTTGACCCGGATAAACACCCAGCAGGCGCCGCCGTTCGCTTGGCAGGCTTCACGGCTGTCGCCGCTCCAGGTGGCGTCCAGCAGTGCCCAGCGCAGCAGGGGCGGGACGGTGAGGTAGAGCAGGTACGACGCCAGCACGGTTAGCGCGATATTGAACGGCGAGGAGAACAGGTTGCGGTGCAACCAGCCGAACACGCCGATGGCGCTGGCTGGCGGCGGATCGGGACGAGATGGATGCGATTCGGCCATCGTTCAGCGCTCCACCAGGGCGACCCGCCGGTTGTACCTGTTCATCAGCAGCGAAATCAGCAGGCTGATGGTCAGGTAGACCGCCATGGTGATGGCGATGCACTCGATGGCCTGGCCGGTCTGGTTCAGTACGGTGCCGGCGAAAGCGGCCACCAGGTCCGGATAGCCGATGGCGGCGGCCAGCGAGGAGTTTTTGGTCAGGTTGAGGAACTGGTTGGTCAGCGGGGGGATGATCACCCGCAGCGCCTGCGGCAGGATGATGAGCCGCAGCGTCAGGCTAGGGTTGAACCCCAGGGAGAACGAAGCCTCGGTCTGGCCGTGGCTGACCGCCTGGATGCCGGCGCGGACGATTTCGGCGATGAAGGCGGCGGTGTAGATCGACAGGGCTAGCAGCAGGGAGGCCAGCTCCGGGATAATCACCCAACCACCCTGAAAATTGAAACCTCGCAGCTCCGGGATTTGCCAGACCAGCGGCAAACCGGCCAGCCAGAATGTCACGAGTGGCAGGCAGAGCAATAGCGCGAGCGAGGCCGAGAGCGTGGGGAATGGTTGACCGGTCGCTGCCTGTCGCCGTCGGGACCAGCGCACCAGGATAAAGACCAGGACGAGAGCAAGGCCGAATGCGGCCAGTACCCAGCCGAACCCCGGTTGAAACTGTGGCGCGGGCAGGTACAAGCCGCGAATGTTCAGAAACACGACATCGCCCAGGCTCAGGCTCTGGCGTGGCGACGGCACCGCTCGTAATACCGCGAAGTACCAGAAGAAAATTTGCAGCAGCAACGGGATATTGCGGAAAGTCTCGATGTAGACCAAGGCCAGTTTGGCGATCAGCCAGTTTTTCGACAGCCGGGCGACGCCGACCGTGAAGCCGAGCAGGGTAGCGAGCACGATGCCCAAGGTGGAAACCAGCAGGGTGTTCAGCAGGGCGACCCAGAATACCCTGCCGTAGCTTGAGGTTTCGGAATAGGGAATCAGGCTTTGCAGGATGCCGAAGCCCGAGGACGAAGAGAGGAAATCAAAACCGGACGCGATGCCCAGCCGCCGCAGGTTGGTTTGGGTATTCTCAAACAGGTAATACCCAAAGGCGATGGTGGCGGCGAGAGCGATGACCTGAAAGGCGATGGCCCGAATTTCCGGGTTGTTCCAGAAGGGCGGTTTGACTGGCGTGTGGGTGTGTTCGGCCATGCGGATCTCGTGATGGCGGGGAGAAGGAGGGGCGGGTCTCGCGCCCCGCACCCCTTGACCTTATTTTATGAACCGCTTACCGGACCGGCGGCGCGTACTGCAAGCCGCCCTGGTTCCACAGCGCGTTCAGACCGCGTTCGATCTTCAGATCGCTGCCCTTGCCAACGTTGCGGTCGAAGATTTCGCCGTAGTTGCCGACCTGTTTGACCACCACGGCCATCCAGTCGTTGGCCAGGCCGAAATCCTTGCCCTTGTCGCCCTCGACACCCAGCATCCGCTTTATGTCCGGGTTGGTGGACTTCTTCATGTCCTCGACGTTTTTGGAGTTGATGCCGAGCTCCTCGGCGTCGACCATGACGAACAGCGTCCACTTGACGATATCGAACCAGTCGTCGTCGCCGTGGCGGACCACCGGACCCAGCGGCTCCTTGGAGATAACCTCCGGCAGCACGACATAATCGCCCGGCTTGGCCAGCTTGATACGCTGGGCGTAGAGTTGCGACTGGTCGGACGTCAGCACGTCGCAGCGGCCGGCTTCCAGCGCCTTGGCGCTTTCATCGGACTTGTCGTAGGTGATCGGGGTGTACTTCATCTTGTTGGCGCGGAAATAGTCGCTCAGGTTGAGTTCCGTGGTGGTGCCGGCCTGCACGCACACGGTGGCGCCGTCCAATTCCTTGGCGCTCTTGACGCCGAGTTTTTTATTGACCAGAAAGCCCTGACCGTCGTAGTAGGTCACGCCGGTAAAATTCAGCCCCAAAGCGGAATCGCGGCTGGAGGTCCAGGTGGAATTACGCGACAGCACATCGATCTCGCCCGTCTGCAGGGCGGTAAAACGTTCCTTGGCGGTCAGTGGGGTGAACTTGACCTTGGTGGAATCGCCGAATACCGCAGCGGCGACGGCATGGCACAGGTCCACGTCGATGCCGCTGAATTTGCCTTTTTCGTCGGCGTAGGAGAAGCCGGGCAGGCCGTCGCTGACGCCGCATTTGATGTAGCCGCGTTCCTTGATGGTGTTAAGGGCTGCGCCGGCGTGGGCGCCGCTGGCGGCGGCCAGCAGTACGGTGGTGGTGACGAGAGTGGCGGTGA
Organism: Candidatus Competibacter sp.; assembly: GCA_049663445.1. GTDB lineage: Bacteria > Pseudomonadota > Gammaproteobacteria > Competibacterales > Competibacteraceae > Competibacter. Next base: position 6,305 of record JBATDL010000054.1, on the reverse strand, counting down.
GAATTCGCCCGTTCATGGGTGCCTCCTGGGTTATGGGTGGGACGGAAACCGCTGTTGATTTATTTAACCGGATATTGACAAGGGTAGTAGAACTACAATGAATCCTGTAGTTGGGAAGGAAGGCGCCCAGCCTGTATTTTGCAGAATGTGTGCCGTTATCACGTTGCTGTCGTTGTAAAGAGGTGGCGAGGATGCTGTTTGCTGTTATAGAGTCATAAAAAGGGCTGCTGCAACGCTTTGAAGGGTGGCGCTCTGCCACCAGGCCGCGGGGAGCGGAGGATTGTTGATTGTGAGAGGATATCGAAGCTATGCGCGGTGTGAAAAAATCGCATCTGCCTGAGAAAAATTGCACCGTTTGCGAGTGGCCACTGGTATGGCAAGGCCAGTGGGCGTCCTGCTGGATCGAAGTGAAGCATCGCAGCGAACGACGCCGTCGTCGCCGTTCTTGCAGTGGTCGTTCAGTTGGGGGAAGCCTCCGGCGCGCACCTGAAAGCGAACCAGCGGTGGCATTGTGACAGCAGTGGGGCGGCGGATCGCCAGACCGCCTGCCCGTATCCTATTGCTTGGTAAGCGCGGTAGCCTGGTGCTATGGCTGGAAAACTTGTACCGCGCCTGCACCCGGCTGGATCATCCCACGCAGGTTTTCGCCGTCAACGGCAACACCCCGTTGTTGGGTCTGTGGGCCAAGTGGCAGGAGCGTACTTCGGCGGGGTCGGAGTGGATGTTGGCCCGTTTCGAGCGGGTACTGGCGCGGTTCCGCCCGGAGTTGGTACTGGTGGCGGGGGTGTTTGGGGTGCCGTCGGACTATTACCGGCTGCTGTACGCCCAGTCATGGCGCCCCGTGATCGCCGGTTTGGTGGGCGACCGCTTTCCCGCAGCCGACAGCCGGGCGCGCGCCGATCACTGCGACCGGCTTTATTATACCGACACCCGGTTTTTCAGGGATGCCGAGGCCGCCGGTTTCACCACCGGAGGCCGCTACCTGCCGCTGGCGGCCGACCCGGAATTGTTCCATCCGGCCCATGTCGCGCGTCAAGCCGAGGTGTTGTTCGTGGCCAGCCGCACCGCGTTCCGAGAGACCGTGGTGCGCGGCCTGGAGGCGCCCGCCCGAATCGTCGGCACCGACTGGAGCGATCTGGCGCGCGAAGGCTTTCATCGGGTGCGCAACCGCAAGATCGGCCGCGCTCGCTTGGTGCGGCTTTACCAGCGGCATGTGGCGGTGTTGAACGCGCGTAACGAAGCCAATGTCGAGCACGGCCTCAACCAGCGCAGCTTCGAACCGCCGGCCTGCGGCGCGGTGGTACTGAACGACAATCTGGTTGACCTGCCGCGCTGTTTCGAGCCCGGACGGGAGATTCTGGTTTATCGCAATGCCGATGAACTAAATGCCCTGATCGCCCGGATGCGGCGCGAGCCTGAATTCGCCAGTCGAGTGGCGGCGGCGGGCCGGCGGCGAGTGCTGGCCGAACATACCTACGTACATCGGATTACCGCCATACTGAACGATTTGGGCCTATAAGCATGGAGACGATGGTTTGACTTGCAGAACCCTGACGGCGCCGATTCAAGCCGGGCGGCTGACCCTGACCGTCCAGCGCGAGGATCTGCCCGTGGAGGGTTGCCTGACCTACGCCACCCGCCAGAATCCCCGACGTTTATATCTGTTCGTCAGCAAGGTGCTGGGCAAGCACTGGCCAGTCCGGCCCAGTGTCATGCGTGACATTCATGTCCGGCTGGCGGCTAAAATTACCGACCTGCCGGGGCCGGTACTGGTGATGGGGATGGCGGAAACCGCGACCGCCCTGGGGCGCGGGGTTGCGGAAGAGGCGGCGGTTCGGGCCGGACGCGACGATGTCCTGTACCTGCAAACCACCCGTTGCCGCTTGTCGCGACCGCTGGCGTTCGCTTTCGACGAATGCCACAGTCATGCCCCGGATCATGCGGTCTATCTGCCCGATCCGGAGTTGCAACCGCTGTTTCGGGCGGCGCGGAGCCTGGTGCTGGTGGACGATGAAATTTCCACGGGCCGCACCTTGGTGGAGCTGGCACGCGCCTATCTGCGATTTAACCCGCAGCTCGAACAGATCGCGCTGGTCAGCATCGCTAATTGGCTGGATGAGGGTCGGCAGCGGGAGTTGGCGCTGTTGCTGGGGCGACCGGTGTGCTTCCCAGCGTTGGTCGAGGGGGATTTCCGGTTCGAACCGGACCCTGACTTTCCCCCGCCGGCATTGCCGGTGGTTGACGCAGTCGCGGATCGCGCGCATGACGGCATCGCGGCAGACCCGGCGTGTACCGGCGTGCTCGCCGGTCGCTGGCGCTCGGCGGTTGAATCGGTTTTTCCCGAGGTGGTGAGCCGAGAGAATCCATCGAAGCGCCCGCTGGTGGTCATCGGCACCGGCGAGTATGCCTATACGCCGTTTCGTCTCGCGCTGGCGCTGGAAGAAGCAGGGTACGACATGCGCTTTCAGTCCACCACCCGCTCGCCGATCATGGTGGGCGACGCCATCGCCAGCCGGTGCGAGTTTCCCGACCACTATGGCGACGGTATCCCCAACTATCTCTATAACCTCGATGCGGACCGCTTACCGGTCATCATCTACGAACATGCCACCATGCCGGCCACGCATACGCTGCCGGGCCTGCTGGATGGTTTGGCTTTCGCCGTGGAGGAGTCATGCCGCGCATCGTGATCTTTCTCGATCTCGACGACACGATTTTGCAGACCGCACCGAAATGCCCGCCCGCCGAACCGGTGGAGCCGGCGGCGGTGGACCGGGCGGGACAGGCGCTGTCGTTCATGACCCGTGCCCAACAACGGCTGCTGGCGTTTTGGCTGGAGCGGGGCACGGTGATTCCGGTCACGGGACGCACCGATGAGGCGCTGGCACGGGTGACGCTGAAGTTCGAGTCCTGGCGCATCACTCATCATGGCGCCGTGATCCGTCAGCCCGACGGTCGCTTGCCGGCTTGGTGGCATGACGAGAACCGGCCGTTGCTGGTGGCGGCGCAACCGCTACTTTGGGAGTGTACCGCCTGCTTGGAGCAGGGTGCGGCGGCAGGTGGTTATCGAGTGCGCAGCCACTCGGTCGATGAATGGCTGACTTATATTTCCGTCAAGGCCAACGCCGATGAAGCTGCGCTGGCCGATCTGCGGGAGCGACTGGTCGCCGCCGGTTTGGCGGAGGAACTGGCGCTGCATCATAACGGGAACAATCTGGCGGTTACCGTCCGGGGCGCACAGAAGCACGATGCCGTGCGGCGGGTGGGGGTGGAACTGGAACGAGACGGACCCATCGTCACCATCGGCGCCGGCGACAGCCTCACCGATATTCCATTTCTGCGCGGTTGCGATTTCGCGCTGGTGCCCAGGGATAGCCAGATTCAGACGGAGACATGGCGCGAGTACGCGCCATGATCCCCTTTTCCGGCAGCTACCGGCCCGAAGACACTCTGTTTCTGCTCAAGCCGCTGCGCTTGGAGATGGTGGACGTAAATGCCAAGGAGCGGCTGATTCAGTCCGGCGCGCGCCACTACAGCGAAATGCTGTCGCCGGAGCGGGTTCCGGGTCCGCGCTATCTGACGCTGTTCGAAATGTTGATCGACCGCTACGCGCCACGACTGGCGGCGGAAATCCTGGCGCTGGCGCACTATCTGGCCGAGACCCGACCCCGACAGGTGACGGTGGTGTCGCTGGCCCGCGCCGGTACGCCGGTGGGCGCCTTGCTGGCCCGTGCCCTGCGCTGGCTGGGGCGGACGGACGTGCGCCACTACTCGATTTCGATCATCCGCGACCGGGGTATCGACGAAAATGCCTTGGCGTTCATCCTTCGTCAGGCGGGTCGCGCGCCGGCTGGATTGGCGTTCGTGGACGGCTGGACCGCCAAGGGCGTGATCGGCGAGGAGCTGCGTCGGGCGCTGAAGCGTTGGAATGCCCGCCAGCCCGAACCGTTGGACGAGACGCTGCATGTAGTGTCCGACATCGGCGGCGTCGCTGATGTGGCGGCGACCTACGACGATTACGCCATCCCCAGTGGGATCTTGAACGCAACTGTATCGGGGCTGACCAGCCGTTCGATTCTCAACGCCGCCATCGGTCCGGCCGATTTTCACGGTTGCGTATTTTACTCGGAGTTCGAGCCGCACGACCGGTCCGGCTGGTTTCTCGACCGGGTGGCCAGCTATTTCGCCGCCGCCGAATCGGTTCCATTACGTCGCGATCCCGAAGAGCGGCGGGCGCGGCGTCAGGCGATGACAGGTTTTCTAAGCCGATTGCAGGCCCGTTACCGTGTCAGCGATCGTAACTTTGTCAAGCCGGGTGTGGCCGAGGCTACTCGGGTGTTACTGCGTCGGCTGCCGGGCCTGCTGCTGTTGCGCGACGCCGATCATTCCGATGTTGAACACCTGCGGTTGTTGGCCGGGGAAAAACGGGTTCCCGTCGTCGTCGATCCAACCATACCCGTTTTGGCCGCCGCCCTGATCGAGGATTTGTCATGAGCGTCATCCCTCTCGATGCACGCGCCTTGCATCCCGGAGGGCAGGGGCACGCTCACTTCGAGCCCGCGCCCTTGCTGTCGGCGGCATTGCTGGGCGCCGCGCTGTACGTGCCCGCCAGCCGGCCGGATTTGGCGGCCATCGCCCGCGACCACCGACGATCCGGTGTGCGATCGCTGATTTTCTGCACCGAGGATGCGGTGCACGAGCGGGATCTGGAACGAGCGCTGGCCCAACTGGCGGCGCTGCTGCCGCAATTGGACCCCGGACCACCGTTGAAGTTTATCCGCCCGCGAAATCCAGCGGTGTTGAGGCGGTTGCTGCGGATGGAGGGCATCGAACGGGTGTGGGGCTTCGCGCCGCCCAAGTTCGACCCGCATACGCTGGGCGACTGGTTGAAGGTTTGGGACGACCGGCATGGCCATTATCTGATGCCGATTCTGGAGACTGCCGCCGCGTTTGATCGCCGCCGGATGGAGTTGTTGCGCGACCGGTTGGAGGAGAGCGGTCTGCGCGATCAAGTCCTGTGCCTGCGTATCGGCGGCAACGATCTGCTGAATCTGCTCGGCATCCGCCGGGCGCGCGGCGCGACGGTATACGACACGCCGCTGCGCGGCGTCATCGCCGATCTGGCGTGCGTCTTTCATCCGGTCGGCTACCGGCTCAGCGCGCCTGTATTCGACCGCTTGGACGCACCCGAGGTGTTGGCGCGGGAGGTAGAGGCCGATCTTCAGCACGGTCTGGCCGGCAAGACCGCGATTCATCCAACGCAGATTCCGGTCATCGAGGGCTGCTACCGGGTGCCGCGCGAGGACTACGACCTGGCGGCGGCGGTGTTGGCGCCGGACGCGGCGGCGGTGTTCAAACTACGCGAGACGTTCTGTGAGCCCGCTACCCACCGGCGCTGGGCGGTGGGGGTGTTGGAGCGGGCGCGGGTGTTTGGGGTGATGGATTAATCGAAGATCTTCCCCGGATTCATGATACCGTTCGGATCGAAGACCTGTTTGATGGCCCGCAGGTAGCCGATCTCGGTTTCATCCCGGGTGTAGTGCAGGTACGGCTTCTTGGTCAGGCCGACGCCGTGTTCGGCCGAGATGCTCCCACCATGACGGCGCAGCACCTCAAATAGATGCTCACTCACCGCTCCGCACTTTTGCGCGAAAGTGGCCGAATCCAGGTCCGCCGGCTTGAGGATGTTGACGTGCAGGTTGCCGTCGCCGATGTGGCCATACCACAGCACCTCGAAGTCCGGGTATTCCCGAGCCAGCAGTTCGTCGATTTCCGCCAGCAACGCCGGCACTCGCGAAATCCGTACCGCGATGTCGTTCTTATAGGGTTGATGCTCCGAAATCGATTCGCTGATGTCTTCGCGCAACCGCCACAGTTCCCGGGCCTGACTCTCGCTTTGACTGATGGCGCCGTCCGCCAGCCAGCCCTGTTCGGCGCAGTGTTCGAACAGCGCCAGCGCCTGGTCGGTGTGCGCTTCTGCCGGGTTCTCGAACTCGACCAGCACGTAATAGGGTGTTTCGGCGTCGAACGGGCGCTGCAGGCCCTTTTTCAGTACGTGGCGCAGCGCCCGTTCCGAGAAAAACTCAAAGGCGCTCAATTCCAGCTTGTTGCGAAAAACATGATACAGCGACATCACGCTGTCCAGGTCCGGCACGCCCAGCACCATGACGCTCGGTTCGCGCGGCGGCCGGGTCAGCTTCAGCGTCGCCTCGACGATAATGCCCAGCGTGCCCTCGCTGCCGACGAACAGGTGCCGCAAATCGTAGCCGCTGGCATTTTTGATCAAGCCGCGATTGAGATCGAGC
>JBATDL010000053.1:0-6114 GCA_049663445.1 Candidatus Competibacter sp. | reverse complement strand
CTGCTGGGTTGAATCGATACGGGTGCAAGGCAAGTCCTCGCTTTGATCCGCCAAATCTGAAAGCTGCCCAAAAGGATAACTGACTGTATGTACTCATGCGCTCTATCCGATGAAGCCCTGAGCTGTTTGCTGGCTGAAGACGTCCCGTTTGGCGATCTGACCACCGAGTCGCTAGCTTTGCGAGGACAACCGGGTCGCCTGGAGTTTCATGCCCGTGGCGCGATGACCGTCTGTGGTGTTGAAGAGGCCGTGCGTCTGTTTGCGCTGGCTGGAGCCACCAGTGCCTGTCTGGTGATTCCCTCGGGCGTCGCGGTAGAGAGCGATGCCTTGCTGCTGACCGCAGAAGGGCCGGCGGACGCCCTGCACCGGGCGTGGAAGACCGCGCAGACCTTGATGGAATGGGCCAGCGGTATCGCCAGCGGCGCAGCGGCTCTGGTGCGGGCCGCCGCGCCGGTTCCGGTGGCTTGCACCCGTAAGAACGCGCCGGGCACCAAGGCGTTGTCGATCAAGGCGATTCAGGCCGGCGGCGCGATTATCCATCGACTCGGCCTGTCCGAGACCTTGCTGGTGTTCGCCGAACACCGGCTTTTTCTCGACGAACCGCCCAGCGCCACCATCGCTCGATTGCGAGCCCGCCAGCCGGAGAAAAAGATCGTGATCGAAGTGGGATCGGCGGACGAGGCGCTGACTTGGGCGCATGCCGGGGGAGACGTTTTGCAACTGGAGAAGTTCACACCCGCCGCCTTGGCCGCCTGTCGGGCGTGCTTGGAGGCGGAAGGATTGCATCCAGTGCTGGTCGCTGCGGGTGGAGTCCGCGCGGATAACGCGGCTGAGTACGTTGCCGCCGGGGCTGTTCTGATCGCGACCTCGGCACCCTACAGCGCCGCGCCGCGCGATGTGCGGGTGCAGTTCTTCAAGGCGGCATAGGGCGATTGCCTCTGGATTAAAGGTGAGGAGGAGCAGCGACCGACATCGGCCAGGTATTTGCGGTATCGATGCCCCGCGCCGAGTCAGCGCGGTCTCGTGCCGGAAGCCGCAAGCCGGTTTGGAGTGCCTCACGCGGTATTTCCCCAGGTAGGGTCTACTCTTACGGAAGGTGGGAGCAAACGGGAAGGCCCGGAAGGTTTGCGGTTCCTGACTCGCTCCCGGCTCTTTACGGACGACGAGCAGGCGATGCTGAATGCGGAGAGCCGGCCTACCGCTCGCATGCCTGGTTTTCCTTTTCGTTATCAAAGAGATGGCTTATGACCCTGCTGGTTTTGATCGTTCTGTTCGCGCTCGGCGCGATTTTCGTACCGCGTTTCATCCCGGAAACCCGGATCACGCGCGGCGGCAAGGCGCTGTCGCTGGACTGGCTGAGAACCGGTGCGCGCTTGACTCTAGCGTTGGCGGCGGTGTTCATGATCTTGGCGACCTCATTCGTGATCGTCGGGCAGGACAAGGTTGGTCATCTGAAGCTGATCTACGGATTTAAAGAGCTGCCGCCTGGCCACATCATCGCCATGAACGGCGAGGCCGGTCCTCAGGCGGAAATTCTCGGCCCCGGCTTCAACTTTAAGCCGCTGCTGAATTTGCTGTACGAAGTCGAGGAGAAACCGGTCACGGAGATTCCGGAAAATCATTATGGCTTCGTCGTCGCCCGCGACGGGCAAGCGCTGCGGCCGGAACAATTTCTGGCCGATGCTTGGCCCAGCGAGGACAAGATGCTCGATGCCCGCTATTTCCTCACCGAGGGACAGGGGCAGAAGGGGCCGCAGCTCTCCGTGCTCCGACCGGGCCGTTACCGGCTGAATCAATATCTGTTCGACGTGCAGGCCAAGGGGGAGCCGTTCCAGGCAACCTCGATTCCGGCCGGGTTCGTGGCGGTCATCAAGTCGAACGTGCAGGACAAGCCCGCCGATGCGTGCCAGCCCATCCGCGACGAACGGACCGCCAAGCTCTCGGTGCCGCTCGTGCCCAGAGGGTGTCGTGGCGTCTGGAGCGAGCCGTTGCTGCCCGGCACCTATTATCTCAACAAGCGTGCCTATGAAGTCGCCCTGGTCGATACGCGCATCCAGACCTGGCAATACCAGGGCGGTTATGTCCGGCGTCGGATTAACCTGACCTTGAATCAGAACGGCCAGATCGAGCAGACGGCGGAGCGGGAGGAAGTGGTGACGCCCAAGAATGCCGCCGACAACGCGGTGCTGTTGCGGGTCGAGGGCTGGGAAATCCCGCAGGATTTGCGAGTGCTGGCCCAGGTCACGCCGGAGGACGCGCCGTTCGTGGTCGCGTCCGTGGGGGATTTGCAGGCGGTCGAGGACAAGATCATGACCCCGACAGTGCGCAGCATCGTCCGCAATGTTACCGGTTCCTATGTGGCCCCGGCGGCGGGCGCGCCAGCGGGCGACAGTCTGCAAAGCGTGCATCGGGTGCTGGATTTGCAGGACAAACGGCCGCAACTGGAGCAGGCGGTGCTGGAGGCGCTGATTCCCGAGGCCCGTAACGCCGGTGTCTCTGTGCGCGAAGTGCGCTTTGGCGATCCAGCGTTGCCGCCGGAACTGTTGCTGGCCCGCAAGCGCGAGCAACTGGCCCAACAGATGACCACCACCTTCCAGAAGGAGCAGCAGGCGCAGGAGGAGCGGATCAGGACCGAGAAGGCGCGCGCCACCGCCGAACAGCAGCCGGAGCTGGTACGGGCGGAAATCCAGGTCGAGGTGGCCAAGCAGGACCGCACGGCGGCGCAGTTGCGTGGCGAGGGCGAGAAGCTGCGCCTACAGGAAATCGCCGCCGGCCAGCAGGCCCAGGTCGGCGTGTTGGGCCGGGATCTGACCTACCAGTTGGCGATGGTCAAGGAAGTGCTGGCATTCATCGCGGCCAACCCCGACGCGGTCAAGGTGCCGAGCGTGCTGGTGGAGGGTGGCGAATCCGGTGCTTCGCTGCCGGCGGCGGCGGCCATCTTCGGCTTTCTCGGCAACAGCACGGTGGCACGGGGTCTGGGTCAGGCCGCCGCCGTGCAACCCACCGCGCCGGCCAAGGCCGGGGTCCCTTGAGAAGCGCGTTTATACCCGCCACTTCAAGCCGGCGGCGGGCGCAGGAACTGCTCCAGCGCCGCCAGGAATATCCCCTTGCGGATGGGTTTGGTGAGATGACCGGTGCAGCCGGCGTCCAGGCTGCGCTGCTCGTCTTCTTTCAGGGCGTTGGCGGTCAGCGCGACGATGGGAACCGGCGAGCGTTGCTGTTCGCGCTCCCACGCGCGGATCAGCCGGGTTGCGGTGTACCCATCCATGACCGGCATTTGCACGTCCATGAACACCAGATCGTAGGTGTTGTGTTTGAAGAGATCGAGCGCTAGCTCCCCGTTTTCCGCAACCTCCAGCCGGTGCGGCGTCTGTTTGAGATAGGCCCGGATCAGCATGGCGTTTTCGCGCGAATCCTCGGCCATGAGAATGGATAGACCCTCATGTTCCGAGAGGATGCGGGGAAGTTGGCTGGGAGGGATCCGACTCAGCGGGTCGGCACGCCGTTCGCCGCGAATGTAGGCGAGCAGGTAGTCGATCGCCACCCACAGCTCCTGGCGCTTGAGCGGCTTCGTCATGCAGACGATGCGACCGTCGCTGGCTTCCGCCAGCTCCCGGCAGCGCGGCTCGCCGGAGCCGAGCAGGATCACTGGTAGCGAGCGGTAAACCGCTTCCTTGGTCAGATTCTTTAGCAGGAAATCCAGTCCGTCCAGCCCGCGCGGGCCGGGTATCTGGGAATCCAGCACCAGCAATCGGCAAGGCTGGCCGCGATTGCGCTGGTCCTGCAACACGGCCAGTGCGACGCTGGCGCTATCGGCCTGCTCGACCTGTGCCCCAGCCAGGGTTAATGGTTCCGCGACGATCCGGCGGTTGATCTCTACGTCGTCCGCGACCAGCATCCACCAGCCGTCGATGGCCGGGCGGACGGTCGGAACCGGCTCGGCGGCCGGCGTGACTTGTCCCAAGCGAACTGTGAAATGGAAGGTGCTGCCGTGATCGGACTGGCTCTCCAGCACAAGCTGGCTACCCATCAGTTCGATCAGTCGCCGGCTGATGGTGAGGCCCAGACCAGTGCCGCCGTATTTGCGGGTGATCGCCCCATCGGCCTGAGTGAACGCCTTGAAAATCTGTTCCTGCTTGTCGGATGGAATGCCGATGCCGGTATCGGTCACGGCGAAGCGCAAGTAGCCGGAAGCCGGGCGGTCGGGATCGGTTTCGACCATGACGGCGACTTGGCCGCTCTCGGTGAATTTGATGGCGTTGCCAGCCAGATTGGTCAGCACCTGCTGGAGCCGGTGGGCGTCGCCTTCGACCGTGACGGGTACGTCCGGGCCGAGATACAGAATCAGCTCCAGCCCTTTTTGCCGCGCGCGCAACGCCAACAGGTCGATTTGCTTGTTCAGCAGCGTCTCCAGATCGAAACTCTCATGGTTAAGCATCAGCTTGTCAGCTTCGATCTTCGACAGGTCGAGGATGTCCTCAATCAGGATGAGCAGGTTTTCTCCGGCGTTTTTGAAGACTTCGACGTAATTACGCTGTTCCTTGCTCAGCTTGGTTTCGGCCAGCAGATCGGCCATGCCGATGATCGCGTTCAGCGGAGTGCGGATCTCGTGGCTCATGTTGGCCAGGAACTCGCTCTTGGCGCGGTTGGCGGCGTCGGCGGCCTCCTTGGCATTTTTGAGTTCCTCGGTGCGCGCCTCGACCAGTTTTTCCAGGTTGTTGTGGTAGGCGGCCAGCCGGGCGTTGTTTTGTTCGATGGTGTCCAGCATCTGGTTGATGGCGAAACCGAGTTGAGCGACCTCGTCGGTGTGGCCGGAAACGAAGCGCGAACCCATCTGCCCGGACTGGACCTGGCGGGTCACCTCCGAGAGTTCCCGGATTGGCCAGACGATTCTGCGCGCCATCGAATGCAGCAGGATGCCGAAAAAGCCGATCATGACCGCCGCGAACACCAGCAGGGAGCGCTGGATGTGGCCCCGGATGTTCTGGCCGGCCTGGAATTCCTGGTGGTAGGTGCTGATGGCCTGGACGGAGATCTCGGAGAGCAGCAGCGTCAGGCTGCGGGTCAGGTCGTCGAACTTGCGGCTGAGGTTGCGAAGTTCGTTTTCCAGGTCGAAATCCCGGCGCAGCAGCTCCTGGTAACGGGTGGTGTAGGAGCCAAAGCGGCTGTTCTCGCGCAGGGAGGATCCCTCGATATTGCGCAGCAGCGAGTCGAACGCGATGATCAGACTGCGGTATTTGACTTCCGAGCGGACGAAGAAATAGCTTTCCTGGAAGCGATTGACGTTGAATAGCGGTTTATAAAGAAGGCCAGCGTTTGGAATGAAGAAGATGGTCGAGGACAGCACCTGATAGTTGGAGTCGAAATTGGTCTTGTTCAGCCGTTGCTGGGTCTTGAGTTGGGTTAATTGGCTGAACAGGTTTTCGTACTTCGCCAGCAGCGTGGTGATTTCGTCGATCTTGGGTGGGTCCAGCACGCTGGAAATCCGTGGGTCCATCTGCCGGATGTTGGCTTTCGCTTCGTTCAGCAGCACCGCGAAGCGCTGTTCGGCGTCGGGGCGGTCTTGCGACAGCGCCGCCTGTTCCCAAAAGCGGATTTCCCAGAACTGCCGTTCCAGGTTGCGGGTTTCCCGATCAGTCAGCATGGCCCGTTCGCTGCGGGTGGCGCTGGAGGAAAGCTGCTCCAGGAAGAACCCCACGCCGGCGTAGCCGATGCCGAGCAGCACCAGCAGCAGGCCAGCCATCAAGTAAAAGCGGTTTCTTACGGTGCCGAACATGATGCTATCGCCGCAGGTGGGTCGGTGGATCGGGCCGCGCGCCCTGGTTTGGATCGGGCGCGCGGTTTGCTCGAAGCGCGCCGGACGGCGCTATTCACCGCGCTCGATCAAGTCGAGTTCGACCAGTATCAAGGGGGGCACGGTTTCCTGCCGCAGCGTCTTGATCGCCGCGCCCATTGCCAGGCTGCCCATCCGCTCCGGTTTCTGCGCGACGGTAGCGTCGATCCGGTCCTCGCGCAGAGCGCGCAACGCTTCCGGGATGGCGTCGAACCCGACCAGCAGCGGGCGTCGGGCGGGATCGGCGGCTTGCAGCGCGTCCAGCACGCCCAGGATCATGT
>JBATDL010000052.1:0-6534 GCA_049663445.1 Candidatus Competibacter sp. | reverse complement strand
CCCAAAGACAGTCCAGCGCCGGCAGCAGGACGGTTTGACCATCGAGAGGTGTCAGGAACAGGTCGCGAATCGGCCCGGAGAGCAGGAATTGCGGACGAATGCCGAGCAGGCGATGCAGATCGGCAATCCAGCGGGGCCAAACGGGCGGCATCGGTGAGGGCGTCATGATTCCCCTGCTTCCTGTGGGCTTCGTATTAACGACGATTTTTGGTCAGGCATGGTCAATATCAGAGCGCAATTCATCTTCATCCAGATCAATGACCGGTACGCCATAATCCGGTAGACGAAGCAAAAAACCAATTCGGTCCATACCGGCCAGCTCTGCCGCCATTCCGGATGAAAGTTTTTTCATCTCATAGAGTTTTACCGCCATTGCCATTTTGGCTTGCTGTTCAAATTCAACCGGTGTTTGGTGTAAAATATCCGGTAGATAGTTGGAATATGGAATTTGCATCAGCATTAAAAAATCTCCAAAAAATTCAAATGGATGGGTTATCTAAAGTGAGTGTTAACAAATTCCCCTCCTTGGATAAGGAGGGGTGGCGCGGAGCGCCGGGGTGATTCGATCTTTTACGCCGGCACCTGCCGTCTAATCTCGCACAAAACGCCCTCCAGATTCGCCATCACCTCACGATTTTCAAACCACACCACTCGCAATCCCAGGCTGAGCAGATACACCGTCCGTTCGGCGTCCTGTTGTTGAGCGGCGTCGCTGTCATGAACGGACCCATCGAGTTCAATCACCAGCTTGGCGACGGGGCAGTAAAAATCAGCGATATACGGACCCATGCTGTGTTGTCGTCTGAACTTTAGATGGTCCAGTTGGCTGTGCTTCAATGCTTGCCACAGCCGGATTTCGGCGGGCGTCATGGTTGAGCGTAGTTCTTTACGGCGCGGTTTCAGGGGCTGGATGTTGTGGATGATCATGGTTGTGGCTTTGTGGGTCGAACCACCCCGGCGCTTCGCGCCACCCCTCCTTATCCAAGGAGGGGAAAAGGTTTTATTCTGGCCAGTAATTCAGATCCAGCGTTTGCTCAAGGCTAAACGGACATTCCACCGGAAATTGGTCTTCATCGAATGGCGTCTCACGCACCGCGATCAGTACGCCATCGCTATAACCATTGCTTAATGCTTCAGCCAGTTGTGCCTTGAGACTGGGGTTTTTGGCCAGCAACCGGTCAATCCGTTGTCGCTGTTCTTTGATCGTGGAACGCCAGCTTTTGCCTCGTCGTTCAGGTTGATACCGCCATTTGAGCAAATGGGCCAGCAATACGCCAAGCCGACTTTCCAACTCCCGTTCGCGGCTGCTGCCCATGTCCTCCAGTTCCTCAGCAATGTTCATGGCATCAAGCTCTTTCCAGTGCCCTTGACGCAACAGGTCGGCTTGCTGTCGGGTCCATAACACAAAGTCTTGATCGGAGGTTATCATTTAATTTACCCTTATTTTTCCTAGCAATTTCCCCTCCTTGGATAAGGAGGGGTGGCGCGAAGCGCCGGGGTGGTTCGATCTTTTATTCCCTGGCCTGCCGTTGAATCTCACGCAACACGCCCTCCAAATTCTCCATCACCGCCCGATTTTCAAACCGCACCACTCGCAATCACAGGCTGAGCAGATACACCGTCCGTTCGGCGTCCTGTTGTTGAGCGGCGTCGCTGTCATGAACGGACCCATCGAGTTCAATCACCAGATTAGCGGCGGGGCAGTAAAAATCAGCGATATACGGGCCCATGCTGGGTTGGCGTCTGAATTTTAGACCGTCCAGTTGGCGGTGTTTCAAGGCTTGCCATAAGCGGATTTCCGCTGGCGTCATGGTGGAGCGGAGTTCTTTGCGGCGCGGTTTCAGGGGCTGGATGTTGTGGACGGTCATGATAGTAGCCTTGTGGGTCGAACCACCCCGGCGCTTCGCGCCACCCCTCCTTATCCAAGGAGGGGAAAACCCAAAAGCCCAAATCACTGTCCGCCGCGCACGAGCCGCACACGGAAGCCGCCGCTCTTATTGTAGGCGACCACGCTGCCGTCGCTGAAGTCGACGATCCACGCCTCGGCCCCAAAGTAGGCGTAGGCCGAGGAGGACCAAAAACAAAAAACAGGTGTATTCGGAAAAGCAGGTTGAAAAATGGTCAGCCTTTCATAGTCACCTTGGCATGAATTACCCGTCTTATTCCAAGTTTTTGGCAGACCAATAGACGAGTAGATCAAGGTTTGTAATTCCTTTTTGGTTGGCACCCGCCAGTCACAGTGGCCCGCATAGCCACCTTGACGATTCAATTTTTCAGCCGCATCCAGCGCCTTCTGCCAAGTATACTTTTTGGCTTCTCCGACACAGTCACTATTTTTCCATTCCTGCCCCAACGAGAAGCGCAGCCATTGCAAGTTTGTTTCTACATCCGTTATAGTGCCGTCGTGATTATCAAGGTAACGGTCAGCCATCAATTCGCCCAAGCTACGCAAGGCAGGCATCAATGTTCTGATGGCCAGCACCGCGCCATTCTTGGGCGATGAGGTTAATAACACATTGAGCCACTCCGGACGGTCAAATGACTCCAGTACCAGTGCCTGCATCTCTATCTCAAGTTCGTCCTGGAACACCGGCGACACCATCGCCAGCAACAATGCTGGCAAAACCACGGTCAAATCAGGCTGAAATCTAGCGGGTATACGATTCGCCAGCGCCGTTTCCCAAGTCCGCTCATAATCGGTAGTCGCCTGACGCCAATCTGCCCGTATCTGTCGATATTCCGCCTTCCCCGCATCGGCATAAATCTCCAATACATCCCTCTGATAAAGATCGGACAACAACCCCCGACATGCCTCATCCCCCTGATTCGCCGCCGGCGCCGCCGCGATCAAATCCTCCTTCGCCAGACTCCACGACTTCCACACCGGCGGCAAATCCGGGGCCATCTTCACCAAAACCCGTAACAACCGCTCATAGGCGCTCATTGCTGGATCATCCAACACATCTAGCGCCGTTCGCACCAAATCCTGATCGTGCAGTTCTGTCCGCAGCCAGTCGGTGATAAACCCCCGCCCCAAATCCTTACTCGCCGCCTCCCAATGCCGGGCCATTTGCAGCGCCAGTTCCCGGGAGGTCCAACACTCCTCACCACCCAGCCGATAGGGTCGGGTGGCGCGCGCTACCTGCGTGGAACGCTCCTCAGTGGGCAACTGTAGCGTGGCATCCCCCGCCAGCCATCGTTCGATCTCCGCGTAGCCCCAGCGCTGTTTCGGATCACGCAGCAACAACCCCCGGCACAACGTCCGCCACGGTTCCGCCACCCCGCTGCAATCCACCGGCTGCGTCACCAACTGATAACTCAACACCGCCTCCGACAACCCGGCAAACGGATGCCGCCCACTCACCGCCTCCAGCACCACCATCCCCAGCGACCAATAATCCGCCGCCACCCCAATCACCCCGGTCGCCGCTTCCGGCGCGGCATAGCGCAAGGTTCGCGCCGTCGTCGTGAAATGCTGCGTCGCTTCCGTCACCGAGGCAATCCCGAAATCGGTCAAGGCAATCCGCAACGGCTCCCACTGCCGAATCAGCACATTCTCCGGCTTGATGTCCCGGTGCAGAATATCGTGCTGATGCAGCACCGCCAGCGCCGCGCTCAATTCCTCCACCAGCGCCCGCACGGACTCATCGGCCAGCGGTCCCGTTGCCAGCCGCTGCCGCAACGAGCCGTCCGGCACATACTCCAGCACCTCATAGCCATGCCCCTCGGCCTGCCCATACTCCACCAGCCGAATCACCCGATCCGGCGCCGCCGCGCTGATCCGCGCCAGCACCTCGGGCTTGACCACGATCCCGTAACGGTAAATCTTGATCACGTACCGCTATCCATCGGCCAGCGCCTCGGCCAGCAACAAATCCGCCTCGCCACCCGCCGCCGGCAGCGGCTGCACAATCCGATAACGCGCCGCCAGCGTCGCGGGCCACTGCATCAGGGTGCGCGGCGACGGAGCATCATCGCGAACCGTCAGCGCAGGACCGTCCAAGCGGGTGACAGCCACATCATCATGCAAGGTCAGCGCGGGAAACGGTTGCGGGTCAGTGGGCTGCGACATAAGAAAAACTCCATGAATAATATTGAGACAGTGCTATTCACTTTAGACGGTGCGCCATCCAATGAAAACCGTCAGCGACATTCCAAGTTACTCAGACTGTAAAAATTCCCCTCCTTGGATAAGGAGGGGTGGCGCGAAGCGCCGGGGTGGTTCGATGGAGCGTCACCCAATACTATTTCATGATTCTGACAGTCGCCACAAAATCATTCGCCAATCGCAACCGCCCGCTTTCCGCCAGCAAAAAGGGTTGGTGAGGGAGCAACCGAGTCTCATTGACGAAAGTACCGTTGGTGGACCCCAAATCCTCGACCCACAATCCCTCGGCGGCGGGACGCAAACGGGCATGGCGGCGCGAGAGATTGCCGTAGCCCTGCATCTGCCCCGCCAGCGGCGAAGCGTCCGGGTCGCGACCCAAGATCAACTCCCCGTCGAGTAACCGCGCCCCCCAGGGCCATTCCATGGTGATGCGCAGGCCGGCGCGCAACGATTCGCCGCAGTACGGACACGCCGCGCGGTTCGGGGGAAGAGTCGCTTCGCAGTGCGGACAGGACGCGCTGGTCGCGGGGGATTCCGGGATTGGCGATACCGCTTCCGTGGGAGAAACAGCCGCGATGGACACCCCGCATTGCGTACAGCGGATCATCGCCAGCACGTTTTCACCGCCGCAGGTCGGACAGACTCTCACCCGCGCCATGACACGCCTCCCAGCCGCAGGCCTCGATCAGCGCAGCGTTGCTCCAAGCGCTCCATATCTCCCGCACCTGGAATGCCGATGGCCCAAACCCGCTCGCCGTCCACCGCCACCTGAAACGGCCGATGTTCCGCTTCCCGATCCAGATAGGGCGCATAGCGTTCCTGGCCCAGCGGCGACAGGGGAATGAGGGGTTGGTTGGCTGAACCGCGCCAGAGCAGTCGGGTCGGACGCCGCGCCTGAAACGGTTCGGGAATGATGGCATCCAGCAAGGTCAAAATCGGCGCAAACTCGCGTTGCAAACGCCGCCACGACAGGCCGCTGTAACAGAGGACATCGAAATTTCGGCCGGTCTCATGCCGCCAGTCGCGCAAGGCTTCCAGCAGCGCCAACAGCGCCGCCGCTTGCTCAAACGGCTCGCCGCCGGAAATCGTCACCCCGTCCAAGCCGTCTTGCGCCATCTCCCGACACCAGGCCAGCAACACCGGCAGTGGCAACGTCCGACCCGGTTCGAACGCCCAGGTATCCCGCGACACGCAACCGGGACAGGCCAGCGCACAGCCCTGCAACCACAGCCCGATGCGTCGTCCCGGACCTAATGTGGTCACAGGATAGTGCGCTTTGTTGAGGTATAGCGTTCCCATATCGGTTGTGAACTTTCCCCGCCTTGGCCAAGGCGGAGTGGCGCGTAACACCGTGCCGGTCCCGCCTACACCCGCACTTCGGTCATCGCCGGCGCGGCGTTCCACAGCCGCGCGTACTCGTGGTGCATCCAGGCTTCGGAAAAAACTTCGATCATCGCGCCGCTCTCGCCGCCCACGATGCCGCTCAACTGCCGACCCAGGGATGATAGTGAAAATAGGCCAGCAGCAAACCACCGAATACGATCCGATACCAGGCGAAGGGGATAAAACTGTGCCGGCCCACATAGGCCAGCAGAAAGCGCACCACCACCAATCCCCCCAGAAACGCCGCCACGAATCCGACTGCGAAAATCGGTACGTCCGCCACCGTCAGCTGCGCCCATTCCTTGTACAAGCTGTAAAACGTCGCGGCGAACATGGTCGGAACCGCCAGGAAGAAGGAAAACTCGGTGGCCGCGAAGCGCGACAGCCCGCCCAGCATCCCGCCCATGATGGTCGCCCCCGAGCGGGAAACGCCCGGAAACAGCGCCAGACTTTGCGCCAACCCCACCACCAGCGCATCCCGCCAGCTCAGGTCGTCGACCGACTGCACCCGGTCGGCCGGAGCGTAGCGCTCGACCAGCAGAATGACGACGCCACCCACCACCAGCGCCGCCGCCACGGTGACGGGATTGAACAAATAGTGAGTGATGGCCTTGTGCAGCAACAGACCCAGCACCGCCGCCGGTATGAACGCAATGATCAGATTCAGCACCAACTGACGAACCTTGAGATCCCGATTCATATTCGTGGCGATATTGAGCAGACGCTCCCGATAGATCCACACCACCGCCAGAATGGCCCCAAGCTGGATGAAGATCTCGAAGGTCTCGGCCCGCGGCCCGGTAAACCCCAGAAAATCCCCTACAATAATTAGGTGGCCCGTGCTGGAAATCGGCAAGAATTCCGAGGCCGCCTCCACCAACCCCAAAACCAGTGCCTTGAGAATCAACAGAATGTCCAAAAGCGTTCCCTTAGTTCGTGATTGGAATGGGGCTGGGGATTCTAGCAACTCCGGCGCGGCCCCACCATGCGAGCCACGGGTCACAACCCGCTGCTCCGACCGCCTCCCTCAGACCCGTCGATCC